>NZ_CALRZC010000020.1:0-63258 GCF_943372545.1 Variovorax sp. YR752
TCCGGCCGGATCGCTGGTGAAGGTGATGGACTTCGGCGTGGCGCGGCTGGACGACGCCAGCCGCACCCGCACCGGGCTCGTGCTGGGCACGCCGTCGTTCATGTCGCCCGAGCAGATGGCGGGCCGCCACGCCGACGGGCGCAGCGACCTCTACTCGCTCGGCGTCGCGCTGTTCCAACTGCTCACCGGCCGCCTGCCGCATGAGGGCGCCTCGATGGCCGAACTGATGCGGCAGATCGTCAACGAGCCCGCGCCGGATGTGCGCACGCTGCGACCGGAGCTGCCCGCAGCGCTGGCCGACGTGGTCGCGCTGGCTCTCGAAAAGCGCCCCGAGATGCGCTATGCCGACGGCGTGCAGATGGCGCAGGACCTGCGCATGGTGGCCGCCGCGATGCTCGCGCCCGCCCCACCCGAACCGGTGCCCGCCGACGCGTTCGAGAAAACCGTGACGTTTCCACCCGTGGAACCGAGGCACAATTCCGGGTCGTGACAACCTGCGCCGGGCGCAGAACAACGGCCACAGCGACCCATGCCATTGCCCGATTCCGAACCGACCATGACCCTGGAGTTCTTCAGCGCGACCGACACGGGCCGGGCACGCAACAACAACGAAGACTCGGTCGCCGTCGACGAGGGCTCGGCGCTGATCGTGCTGGCCGACGGCATGGGCGGCTACAACGCCGGCGAAGTCGCCAGCGGCATGGCCACCTCGTTCATCAAGAGCGAGCTCGGCCGCTGGCTGTCCGAGGCCTCGGACAACGCCTCCGACACCGACGTGCGCCGCGCGATGGACATCTGCGTGGACAACGCCAACCGGGCGATCTTCAACGCGGCCAACTCCAACCCGCAGTACGCCGGCATGGGCACGACGCTGGTCGTCGGCGTCTTTCGCGAGGGCCGGCTGCTGATGGGCCATGTCGGCGACTCGCGCGGCTACCGGCTGCGCGGCGGCCGCCTCGCGCAGATCACCCACGACCACTCTCTGCTGCAGGAGCAGATCGATTCCGGGCTGATCACCGCCGAACAGGCTGCCTTCTCGTCGAACAAGAACCTGGTGACGCGCGCCGTCGGTGTCGAGGACACGGTGCTTCTCGAGACCCACCTGCACGACGTGCTGCCCGGCGACATGTACCTGCTGTGCTCGGACGGACTGTCCGACATGCTCGATGACGAGAGTATCTCGCAGCTGTTGCAGACCAGCGACGTCCTGGGCGAAGTGGCCACGGCGCTGGTCGATGCCGCCAACGACGCAGGCGGAAAGGATAATATCTCCGTCGTACTGGCCAGGGTGCGCGGACCGGCTGGCCCAGCGCGATCGTGGTGGCCGTTCCGGCGCTGATGGCGTCTCGGTGGCGGATCTAGAACACAGAACACAGAGATCACGAGGACACGAGCATGGGCAAGCTGGTCGTTTCGCTGGACGGGGTGGTGATCAAGGAGGTGCAGATCACCAAGGACAAGACGACCCTTGGTCGGCGTCCGTACAACGACATCGTGATCGACAACCTGGCCGTCAGCGGCGAGCACGCCGTGCTGCAGATGGTCGGCGCCGACGTCTTCATCGAAGACCTCAACAGCACCAATGGCACCTACATCAACGGCAAGGCGGTCAAGAAGCAGCTGCTCAGCCACAACGACACCGTCGAGATCGGCAAGTACAAGATCAAGTACCTGGTCGAGGACGGCACCGACTACGAGAAGACGATGATCATGAAGCCCGGCTCGGCGCCCCCCGCCACGGCGCCGGCCTATGCTCCGACGGGCGGCTTCGGCGCCTCGGGCTTCGGTTCACTGGGTGGCGGCTCCGGCCCGGCCTCGATCAAGGTGCTCAACGGCGCGGCGGCCGGCCGCGAGGTCATGCTCACCAAGGTCGTCACCACCGTCGGCAAGCCCGGCGTGCAGGTGGCCTCGATCACCAAGCGCCCGGGTGGCTACGTGCTCGCCCACGTCGAGGGTGCGCTGCGCCCGACGGTCAACGGCAGCCCGGTCACCGGCGAGACCGTGCAGCTGAAGAACGGCGACGTGGTCGAACTCGCCGGCACCCAGATGCAGTTCGTCCAGGCCTGACGCGCGCAACGCGCAGGCGGCGCCGCTGCGCATGACACCCGGCGCGCTGCGCCTGCTGCGCTGGGCCCTGCTGCTCCTCGCACTCGCCCTGTCCCTGATGCATGCCAGCGGCCTCGTGCCGCTGCGGGTGCTGCACCAGCTCGACCTCGCCATCGACGATGCGCGGCTGCGGGCGGCCATGCCGCGCACGCACGATGCGCGCATCGTCATCGTCGACATCGACGATGCCAGCCTCGCCCGTGTCGGCCGCTGGCCGTGGCCGCGCGAGCGCATCGCTGCGCTGGCCGAGGAGCTGTTCGTGCGCCAGCGCGCGGCGGTGGTCGGCTTCGACATGGTGTTTGCCGAGCCCGAGGCGGGCGATGCCGCGCTGGCGCGTGCGCTCGCCGGCCGGCCGGCGGTGCTGGGCTACTTCCTCTCCGACGGCCCCGCCGCGCGGTCGGTCGGCGTGCTGCCGCCGCCGCTGTTCGATGCCGCCGCGCTCGGCGGCCGGCGCATCGCCGTCACGCGCTGGCGCGGCCACGCCGCCAACCTCGCGCCGCTGGCGGCTGCGGCACCGGCCGCGGGCTTCTTCAACGCCCTGCCCGATGACGACGGCGTGCTGCGCAGCGTGCCGCTGGTGGCCGAGGTCGCTGGTGGCCACCGCGAGTCGCTGACCCTGGCGATGCTGCGCCTGTACAGCGGCTCGCCTGCCGTGCGGCCGGTGTTGCCGGCCGTGCCTGGCGAGGGCGAGCAAGGCGTTCTGGCCGCGTTGGAACTGGTTCAGGGGGCGCAGACGCTGCGCATTGCGCTCGATGCGCGCGGCGCCGTGCGCGTGCCCTACCGTGGGCCGGGCGGGCCTGGCGGAGGCTCGTTCGACTATGTCTCGGCCGGCGATCTGCTCGACGGCCGCGTCGCCGCCGGCACACTGGCCGGCAAGCTGGTGCTGGTGGGCTCCAGCGCGCCGGGCGTGTTCGATCTGCGCAGCACGCCGGTGGCGGCGGTGTATCCGGGCGTCGAGGTGCATGCGAACCTGCTCTCGGGCCTGCTCGACGGGCGCGGCCCGCTGGCGCCGGACTGGTCGCGTGGCTACGAGGTCGCGCAGCTGATCGCCGTGGCCGCGCTGCTCGCACTGGCTCTGCCGCGGCTGCGTGCACTCGCCGCCATCGGCCTCACGCTGGCACTCGGTCTCGCGCTGGTCGCGCTCGACCAGTGGCTGTACCGCCGCCACGCACTGGCGCTGCCGCTGGCCTCGGCACTGCTGCTCACCGCGCTGGTCTACCTTGGCATCACCGGCTGGGGCTACGTGGCCGAAGGCGCACGGCGGCGCTCGCTGGCGCGGCTGTTCGGCACCTACGTGCCGCCGGAGCTGGTGGCGCAGATGGCGCGCGACCCGCAGCGCTACGGCATGCAGGCCGAGAACCGCGTGCTCACCGTGATGTTCTGCGACATGCGCAACTTCACGCGCGTCTCCGAGTCGCTGCCGCCCGAAGAACTGCGAGCCTTGGTCAACCGCTTCTTCACCGCGATGACGCAGGAGATCCGCGCCCACCGCGGCACGCTGGACAAGTACATCGGCGACGCCATCATGGCCTTCTGGGGTGCGCCGGTGGCCGACCCCAACCACGCGCTGCACGCCGTGCAGGCGGCGCTGGCGATGACCGCGCGCATGGTCGAACTCAATCGCGAACTGCGTGAACGCGGCCTGCCCGAGATCGGCCTCGGGATCGGCATCAACAGCGGCCTGGTGTGCGTCGGCGACATGGGCTCGGACATCCGCCGCAGCTACACGGTGATGGGTGACGCGGTGAACCTCGCCTCGCGCATCGAGGCGCTGACGCGGGTCTACGGCGTCGACATCGTGGTCGGCGAGAGCACGCGCGCAGCGATCGGCGAGCGTCTACCGCTGATCGAGGTCGACCGCGTCCGCGTCAAGGGCAAACAGCAGGCCGTGACACTTTTCACGCCGCTTCCGGCGGATCCGCCACGCCGCGAGCAGATTGCCGAGGAAGTGCGACTTTGGCAGCTTGCGCTGACACATTACCGCCAGCAAGATGCCGAGCAGGCACTGACTTCGCTCGAAGCATTGAGAAACAGCTTCGGCGAGTCCCCGTTCAGCGCCCTGTACAGTCAATTGGGCGAGCGCATCGCCCGTTGGTCCAGCCATCCCGAGCCGCCAGGCTGGGACGGCACCCGCACATTCGACAGCAAATGATCTTCACCGTCCTCGGCTGTTCCGGCGCCATCGCTGCCGGCTGCAGGACCACGGCCTTTCTCTGCGACAACGACGTGCTGATCGACGCGGGCACCGGCGTCGGCGACCTGCCGCTCGAGGCGCTGGCGCGCATCGAGCACATCCTGATCAGCCACTCGCACCTCGACCACGTGCTGGCCATCGGCCTGCTGGCCGACAGCGTGATGCGCGCGCGGCGCGCCGCCGGCCGCGGGCCGATCCAGGTGCATGCGCTGCCAGAGACACTGGCGGCGCTGCGCGCGCACATCTTCAACGGCGTGATCTGGCCCGACTTCACGCGCCTGCCCAGCGCCGAGCACCCGGTGCTGCAGCTCATGCCCTTCGCGATCGGCGACCTGCTCAAGCTCGGCGACAAGCGCATCGAGGTGATCACCGCCTCGCACACCGTGCCGGCCTGCGGCTTCGCGGTCGATGGCGGCGAGGCCGGGTGGTGGGTCTATACCGGCGACACCGGCCCGAACCCTTCACTGTGGATGCGCCTGCGCCACATGAAGATCGCCCACCTGGTGATCGAGACCGCGTTCAGCGACGAAGAGCGCCAGCTCGCCTACATCAGCCGCCACCTCTGCCCGGCCGCACTGGGCCACGAGCTGGCACAGCTGCCCGGCAGCGTCGAGGTGCACATCACGCACATCAAGCCCGGTGAGATGGAAGCGGTGATGAGCGAGGTCGGCAAGCTGGCCAGCAGTCACCGCATTCGCGCCCTCGCCGCAGGCCAGACGATGGCTCTCGGCAGCCCGTGACAGGCTTGGCAAACGGCGAGAAATGCGGGCCTTCGGGCCCGTTTTTCATTGGAGCGCGGCTGACGGAAACGGGTGACCATTTGCGTCAGTCGTGACCCGGCCGGTCTGCCGAGTCCGCGGTCTGTGACTGTTTGCGTCAGCCTTCTGGCTGCATTTCACAGATTTTCGAGCTGTTCCCGGTGGCACGCCCTTCGCATCTAGGAGGCCGTGTCCTCTCCCAACCCTCAGGAGTTCTTAATGAAGCGTCATATCCAGCAAGGTTTCACCCTCATCGAACTGATGATCGTCGTGGCGATCATCGGCATCCTGGCCGCCGTTGCGCTGCCGGCTTACCAGGACTACACGATCCGCTCGAAAGTCACGGAAGGTCTGGCCCAGGCTAACGGTGCTAAGACGGTCGTGACCGAGCAGTTCGGCGCCAACGGTGGCTTCCCCGCCGGTGCCACGCAGACCACCGCCGCCGCCAACGCGGCCGCCTGCGTCAACACCGATTTTTGGTGCTTCATCGTGACGAAGAACGTTTCGTCTGTGGGCATCGCCGTTGCTACTGGCGAAATCACGGTCACGTACGACAACACCGCCACCGGCATTCCGCAATTGCTCGCTGCTGAGCGTACCCTGACCTTGGTGCCGACCATCGGCGGCGTCGCGCTGGGCGCAGGCAACGCATCGGGCAACATCGACTGGCACTGCAAGAGCGCTGGTTCCACGTTCGCCGTCGGGACCACGGGCACGCTGCTGGCCCGTTACGCCCCGACCCAGTGCCGTGGCGCGGTCTAAGGCTTGACCTAAAGGCGAGATTCGCGGGCCGGGCCCGTGGGTCTCCGAGAGAGAGCGGCGTGCCTTCGGGTACGCCGCTTTCGTTTCGGGATGGCCTCGCGTCGATGGTGGCACCTCTACACTTCTCGACCCATGAATGACACCCGGGTTTCCTCCGTCAAGGATCGCTTTGTCGCCGCCGGATGGCACCTGCTGATTTCGGCGGCTATCGCCTTGATCGCTGCCGCGCTGGTCTTTGGCCTCTGGTATCCAGATGCCTTCAGATTGCTAGCGGGCGGGCAAGGCCTTTTCCTGCTGGTGGTCAGTGTCGACGTGGTGCTTGGCCCGCTGCTGACCTTTGCCGTGTTCAATCGTTCCAAGGGCTGGCCGCACCTGCGGCGCGACCTCGCCGTGATCGGTGTGCTGCAGTTGTCGGCGCTGGCGTACGGGCTGCACGCCGTCTACGCCGCCCGCCCGGTGGCCATCGTCTTCGAGGTCGATCGATTCCGCGTTGTCAGCGCCGTGGACGTCTATGAGCCGGAACTTGCCAAGGCACGTCCCGAATACCGGAAGCTGCCGCTGACGGGCCCATGGACTCTGTCTGTGCGCAATGCGCAGGCCGGCGCCGAGAAGACGGACGCGCTGTTGATGGCGCTAGACAAGGGCTACGACATGGGCCAGCGTCCCATCTTCTGGGCGCCGTACGAGACCTCGCGTGATGCAGCGCTGAAGGGGGGGCGCCCGATCAGTGTGTTACTGGAGCGCTACCCAGCGCGGGTGGGCGAGATCAATTCAGCACTTGCAGCGCGAGGTCTATCGGTGCAAGCGCGCTTCCTGCCGGTGATGGCGCGCGGCGACTGGGTCGCCATTCTCGATCCGAAGGGAGACATCGCGACGTTCCTCGCGGTCGACGGGTTCTTCTGATGCGGGCCGCACCGCCCGCCGCTTGGACGGCCGCCGCCGCCGCCGCGATCGCCGCGCCTGCGCTGATCGCGTTCAACGTCCCGCCCTCGGCCACCTTCCTCAACCAGGCGGCGTCGCTGATCGGTTGGGGGCTGTGGCTGATGCTGCTGGCGCTGCCGATCCCGGCGCGAGCGCTGTCCGGGCTGGACCGTGGCGCGCTGGCCCTGTTCGCCGCGCTCGCGCTGCTGGCCACGGCGGCGCTCGCCTCGCCGTTGTGGACCGGCCTGCCATCCACGCTGTCGCTGCCGGCGGCCGGCCTCGTTGCGGCGGCGCTGCTGACCGCGACCGTCGCGGTGGCCTTGCAGCGTGCCGGTCTCGGTGAACAGGCCTTCGCGGCTTTCTGCGTCGCGCTGCTTGCCGCCGGCATCGCCAGCGCACTGATCGGGCTGCTGCAGGTCTACCTGCCGGCCTGGGCCGATGGCGACTGGATCGCGATCAGCTCGCTGGGCGACCGCGCCGTCGGCAATCTGCGCCAGCCCAACCACCTGTGCAGTCTGCTGCTGTGGGCCATGATCGCCACGGTCTGGCTCGCCGAGAGTGACCGCGTGCCGCGCTGGCCGGCGACGGCCGCCCTGCTGCTGCTGCTGGCCGGCGTCGTCCTCACCGCCTCGCGCACCGGCATGCTGGGCGCCGCGCTGCTCGCGCTGTGGGGCATCACCGACCGCCGCCTGTCGCGCCGCACGCGGGTGCAGCTGTGGCTCGTGCCGCTGGCCTATGCGGCGATCTACTTCGCGGTCGCTGCGATCGCCCACCAGCACAACGCGGTGTTCGGCGGCGAGGTGCAGCTGCAGAAGTCCGACATCTCCAGCTCGCGCTTCGGCATCTGGGCCAACACGCTGGCCTTGATCGCCGCCCATCCCTGGGCCGGGGTCGGCTTCGGCGAGTTCAACTTCGCCTGGTCGCTGACGCCCTTTCCCGGCCGGCCGACCGCCTTCTTCGACCACACGCACAACCTGCCGCTGCAACTCGCCGTCGAACTGGGCCTGCCGCTGGCGACGCTGGTGACCGTGCTGCTGCTGGCGGCGCTGTGGCGTGCCTGGTGGCTGGCCGGCGAAGGCGACGTCGACGACCTGCGCGCGCGCCGCGCGGCGCTGGCGATGGTGCTGATGATCTCGCTGCACAGCCTGCTGGAGTACCCGCTGTGGTACGCCTACTTCCTGCTGCCGGCGGCATTCGCCTTCGGCATCGCGCTCGGTGGCGGGGCGCCAGCGCGCGCAGCGGCGCCACGGGCCGGGGCGCCTTCACGCCGCAGTCCGTGGCTGCTCGCCGCGACGGCGCTGCTGCTGGCAGGTGCAGCTTCGCTGTACGACTTCCGCCGCGTGGTGGTGATCTTCGCGCCGCCGGCGGACGCCACGCCGCTGGCACTGCGCATCCACGAGGGACGGGGCAGCTGGTTCTTCGGCCACCATGCGGACTACGCCGCGGCCACCACCGCCGAACGTCCGTCGCAGGAGATGGCCTCTTTCGCGCGGGCGCCGCACTACCTGCTCGACACCCGCATCATGATCGCCTGGGCGACGGCACTCGACGAGACCGGCCAGACCGACAAGGCGCGCCACCTGGCGGCGCGGCTGCGCGAGTTCCGCAATCCGCTGGCCGACGACTTCTTTGCCGCCTGCGCGAAGCCCGTGCCGGCGGATGGCGCGGCGCCGTTCCAGTGCGAGGCGCCGCAACGGCGCTACGAGTTCAGCGACTTCCGCTGAGCGGGGTCGCCGTGGCGGTCAGGGCGTGGCGATCCAGTCGCCGCTCTTGCCGCCGTGCTTCTCGAGCACGCGGATGCCGTCCATCACCATGCCGCGGTCGGCCGCCTTGCACATGTCGTAGACGGTCAGCAGGCCGACCTGCACCGCGGTCAGCGCCTCCATCTCGACGCCGGTGCGGCCGAGTGTCTCGACCTGCGCCGTGCAGCGCACACTGCTCGTGGCCTCGTCGAGCTCGAACTCCACCGCCACGCGCGTGATCGGCAGCGGATGGCACAGCGGGATCAGCTCCGAGGTGCGCTTGGCCGCCTGGATCGCGGCGATGCGTGCGACGCCGATCACGTCACCCTTCTTCGCCGTGCCGCCGGCGATCAGCGCCAGCGTCGCCGGCTGCATGCAGATGCTGCCGGTGGCGCGCGCGATGCGATGGGTCTCGCTCTTGGCCGACACGTCGACCATGTGGGCCTGGCCTTGGGCGTCGAAGTGGGTCAGCGGGGAGGTCATGGCAGGAAACACGCCGGAAACGTTTCGGGGGCATGATAGCGACGCTCCAGGCGCCACCCTCGCGGCTGCCCACACCCACGTGTCGAAGACCCTTCCCCGCTCCCGCCGATGGCTGGCCGCGCTGTGCGCCGCGAGCCTCGCGCTGCCGGCCGCGCCGCTGTCGGCACAGAACAACCTGCCCGCGCTCGGCGATGCCGCGACGGAGGACTTCGGCGTGGCCACCGAGCGCCGCATCGGCGAGCAGATCATGCGCGAGATCCGTCGCGACCCGGACTACTTCGACGACCCGCTGCTGCTCGAGTACCTGCAGTCGCTGTGGTCGCCGCTGGTCGTGCAGTCGCGCCGCGACGGCCACATCACGCCGGACATCGACGCGCGCTTCACCTGGGAGGCCTTTCTCGTGCGCGACCGCAGCGTCAACGCCTTCGCGCTGCCCGGCGGCTATGTCGGCGTGCACCTCGGCCTGATCGCGATCACCGCGTCGCGAGACGAGCTCGCCTCGGTGCTCGCACACGAGCTCACGCACGTCACGCAGCGCCACATCGCGCGCGGCGTCAGCAACAGCAAGAAGCAGTCGCTGATCGGGCTGGCGGCGATGATCATTGGCGTGATCGCCGCCAGCCGCGCCGGCAGCGCCGATGCCGCCAACGCGGCGATCGCCGGCGGGCAGGCGGCCTCGATCCAGGGCCAGCTCAACTTCTCGCGCGACATGGAGCGCGAGGCCGACCGCATCGGCTTCCAGCTGCTCACCGAGGCCGGCTTCTCGGCGGCCGGCATGGCCAGCATGTTCGAGAAGCTCGACCAGGCCTCGCGGCTGAACGACAACGGTAGCTACCCCTACCTGCGCAGCCACCCGCTGACCACCGAACGCATCGGCGAGGCGCGCTCGCGGCTGGGCACCAACCAGGCCCGCCCCGCGCCGGGGCCGAATGGCGCCAGCTTCGAGCATGTGCTCGCGCAGGCCCGTGCCCGGGTGCTGATGGACACGCGCGTCGACGCGCTGCGCCGCTGGCAGGCGCTGGACTCGCCGCGCAGCGACCTGGCGGCGGCCCAGCGCCTGGCCGACCTCTACAGCAGCGCGCTGGCCTCGGTGCTGCTGCGCGACACGGCGCGTGCCGATGGTGCGATCGCCCGCGCGAAATCTCTGCTTGCCGATGCCGCGCGGCCGCAGCCACGCGCTGCGCGCTGGCTGGCGATGCTCGAGGCGCACGCGCTGCTGGCGCGCAACGATGCGGCCGGTGCCGAAGCGGCGATCCGGCCGCTGGCCGGCGACGGCAGCCGGCCGGTCATGATGATGAGCGCCGAGGTGGCGCTGGCCGGTGGTGGTGGCGAGGCGGCCCTGCGCCGCAGCGCCGAGGACCTGCAGACCCGCGTGGCCACACAGCCCGGCGACGCACTGGCCTGGTTGCAGCTCGCGCGGCTGTGGCCGCGGCTGGGCCAGCCCTTGCGCGCGCTGCGCGCCGAGGGCGAGGCGGCCTATGCGGTTGGCGACCTGCGCGGCGCCGTCGACCGCCTGCGTGCCGGCCAGCGCCTCGTGCGCCCCGGCAATGCGTCCGACTTCATCGAGGCATCGGTGATCGACGCGCGACTGCGCGACATCCAGGCGCAGCAGCGCGCGTTTGCCGCCGAGGAACGCGAAGCGCGCTGAGCCTGCGCGCGTAGACTGCCCCGCACCAGAACAAGGTCAGGGGGCGGGATGAAGGTGGCTTCGTTGCAACGCGCTGCGGCGCTCGCGCTGTCGATCGTCAGCGGCTCGCTCGCCCAGGCGGCCAGCATCACCGGCGTCACGCCGCGTGGTGAGGTGGCGCAGGTGCGCCAGGTGACGGTGCGCTTCGGCGCGGCCGTCGTGCCCTTCGGCGACCTGCGCCAGCCCGATCCGATGGTGCTCGCCTGCGAAGGCCCGGTGCCCACCGGCAGCGGCCGCTGGGCCAACGACCGCACCTGGCTGTACGACTTCGCCGCGCCGCTGCCGCCCGGCGCGCGCTGCACGCTGAAGGCGAAGCCGGGCTGGAAGCCGCTCGACGGCACGCTCACCGGCGCCAGCGAGTTCAGCTTCGGCACCGGTGGCCCGGCAGTGCTGAACCTTCAGCCCTGGCAGGGCAGCACGATCGAGGAAGACCAGCACTTCCTCGCCCAGCTCAGCGGCGCGGCGACGCCAGCAAGCGTGGCCGCCAACGCCTGGTGCGAGATCGAAGGCATCGGCGAACGCGTGCCGCTGCGCAGCGTGACCGGCGCCGAGCGCGATGCGGTGCTGAAGGCGCGCCGGCTCGACAAGCTGGCCGAGCGCACGCTGCTGCTGGCCTGCCAGCGCCCGCTGCCGAACGACGTGCGCCTGCGCATCGTCTGGGGTCGCGGCATTGCCGCGCAGGCCAACCCGAAGGTGGTGACCAGCGTCGAGCAACGCTTCGACTATCGCGTTCGTTCTTCCTTCCAGGTCGAGTTCAGCTGCGAGCGCGAACGTGCCGAGGCGCCGTGCCTGCCGATCCGGCCGATGACGGTCGGCTTCTCCGCGCCGGTGCCGCGCGCGCTGGCCGCACAGATCCGTCTCAAGCCGGCCAGCGGCAATGCCATCGCGCCGCAGTTCGACAAGGACGACAAGGCCGAGGAACTGTCGTCGGTCCAGTTCCCCGTGCCGCTGCCCGAGAACGCCGTCTTCACGATCGAACTGCCGGCCGGGCTCAAGGACAGCGCTGGCCGCGCGCTGGCCAATTCGGCGAGCTTCCCGCTGAAAGTCGCCACTGGCGACGCGCCGCCGATCGCCAAGTTCGCCGCTGCGCCCTTCGGCATCGTCGAGCGCGAGGGCCTTCGTGATGGTGCCGCCGCTGTTCTGCCGCTGACGCTGCGCCATGTGCAGGGCGACCTGCGCCCCGCGGCGGCCGGTGGCCAGGTGCGTGTGCGGCGCCTGAGCAGCGATGCGGACGTGCTCGCCTGGTACGCGAAGCTGCGCCGTCACCATGAGACGCAGCTCACGGCCAAGGAGCTCGGCCTGCCCGAGCGCGACTGGTTCGACACGGTCGAGGAGCGCGACGCCAAGGGCCGCGTGGTCAGGCGCAAGGTCGAACGCATGATCGCCACGCGCGAGGTGCCGCTGCTGGCCGGCGACGCGCAGGCGAAGCGGCTCGAGCTGCCGCAGCTCGCCGGTGGCGACCCACGGCCGTTCGAGGTGATCGGCGTTCCGTTGGCCGAGCCGGGCTTCCACGTCGTCGAGATCGAGTCTCAGCGCCTCGGCGCCTCCCTGCTCGACAAGAAGGCGCCGATGTACGTGCGCACCGGTGTGCTGGCCACCAACCTCGGCGTTCACTTCAAGCATGGCCGCGACAACGCGCTGGTCTGGGTGACCTCGCTGGACCGCGGCAAGCCGGTGGCGGACGCCGAGGTCGCGGTGAACGATTGCCGCGGCACCTCGCTGTGGCGCGGCCGCACCGACGCCAGCGGCCTGGCGCGCATCGCGCAGGCGCTGCCCGCCGCGATGGGCGATTGCCCGGCCGACGAAGGCCTGTTCGTCACGGCGCGAAAGACAGACCCGGCCGATGCCGGCGGCGCCACCGACATGGCCTTCGTCTTCAGCAGCTGGCAGGAGGGCATCGAGCCGTGGCGCTTCGACCACCCGACGGCCAGCGACACCTCGCCCGACGTGCGCGCGCACAGCGTGCTCGACCGCACGCTGCTGCGTGCCGGCGAGACGGTGTCGATGAAGCACTTCCTGCGCACCGAGACCTCGGCCGGCCTCGCCCTGCTGGCGAGCGACGCGCTGCCCGACCAGCTGAAGATCGTGCACGAGGGCAGCGGCCAGGAGTTCAGCCAGCCGCTGCAATGGAGCGGCACACGCAGCGCGGTGTCGAGCTGGAACATCCCGGCCGCCGCCAAGCTGGGCAGCTACCGCATCGTGCTCGAACGCACGGGGGGCAAAGCGCAGGGCGACGAGCGCCAGCAGCGCAGCTGGGACAGCGGCGAGTTCCGCGTCGAGGAGTTCCGCCTGCCGCTGGTCGATGCGCGGCTGTCCGGGCCGAAGGAGATTCCGTTCGCGCCGAGCGAGCTGCCCTTGTCCGCGCAGCTGAACTTCTTCTCCGGCGGGGCGATGGGCAATGCACCCGTCAAGCTCAGCGCGCTGCTGCGCGAGCGCTCGGTCTTCTTCGACGGCTTCGATGGTTTCAGCTTCACGCCGCCGCGGGATCTGTCGCGAGCGGAGGCGGGCGACGACGAAGACTCGCCACGCGGTGAAGGCAAGCTGGTGGCCGACAAGCTGGCGCTGACCACCGACAGGCAGGGCGCCGCGAGCGTCACGCTGAAGGAACTGCCGAAGATTGCGCGGCCGAGCGACTTGCTTGCCGAGCTGACCTATGCCGACCCGAACGGCGAGGTGCAGACGGTGTCGACCACGCTGCGCCTGTGGCCGGCGGCAGTGGTGCCGGGCATCCGTGCGAGCTCCTGGGCCAGCGTGCGCGGCAAGATGGCGTTGACCGCGCTGGCGCTGGACACCAACGGCAAGCCGATCAAGGGCCAGGTGCTGGAGGTCAAGGCGCGCCTGGCGCAGACCTTCAGCACGCGCAAGCGCATCGTCGGCGGCTTCTACGCCTACGACAACCGCACCGAGCTGAAGGAGCTCGGCACGCTGTGCAGCGGCACGAGCGACGATCGCGGCCAGCTCGCCTGCGAGGCGACGCTCGACAACGCGGGGCAGGTCGAGCTGATCGTCACCGCGAAGGACGCCGCCGGCCGCAGCGCGCAGGCCGCCACCGGCGTGTGGGTGACGAAGCAGGGCGAGCTGTGGTTCGCGCAGGACAACGACGACCGCATCGACCTGCTGCCCGAGAAGAAGCGCTACGAACCGGGCGAGACGGCGACGCTGCAGCTGCGCATGCCGTTCCGCGAGGCGACGGCACTGCTGGCCATCGAGCGCGAGGGTGTGATCGAGAGTCGCGTGGTCACCGTTCGCGGCGACGACCCGACCATTCAGCTCAAGATCGACAAGGCCTGGGCGCCGAACGTCTACGTCAGCGTACTGGCGCTGCGCGGGCGCATCCGCGAGGTGCCGTGGTATTCGTTCTTCGCCTGGGGCTGGCGCCAGCCGGTGGCGTGGTGGCGCGCCTTCCGCGACGAGGGGCCCGACTACCAGGCGCCGACCGCGATGGTCGATCTTGCCAAGCCGGCTTTCAAGCTCGGCGTGGCGGCGCTGCAGGTCGGCCTGGCCGCGCACGAGCTGAAGGTCAGCGTGGTGGCGGACCAGCCGCAGTACGCGGTGCGCCAGACGGCCAAGGCGCGCATCAAGGTGCTGCACGAGGGCCAAGCGCTGGCCGGCACCGAGGTGGCTTTCGCCGCGGTCGACGAAGGCCTGCTCGCGCTGCGCGGCAATGCGTCGTGGGACCTGCTGCATCAGATGCTGCGCCAGCGTGCCTGGGGCGTGAGCACGGCCACCGGGCAGAGCGAGATCATCGGCCGGCGCCACTACGGCCGCAAGGCGGTGGCAGCGGGCGGCGGCGGCGGCCAGGGCGGGGCGCGCGAGCTGTTCGACACGCTGCTGGTGTGGCAGCCGCGCGTGACGCTGGACGCCAACGGCGAGGCCGTGGTCGACGTGCCGCTGAACGATTCGCTGACGAGTTTCCGCCTCGTCGCCATCGCCGACGAAGGCGTGCAGCGCTTCGGCAGCGGCAGCACCAGCATCCGCGTCACGCAGGACCTGCAGGTGCTCTCCGGCCTGCCGCCGCTGGTGCGCGAGGGCGACCGCTTCGCCGCGATGCTGACGCTGCGCAACACCACGGCGCGCACGATGAAGCTGCGCGCCACGCTGGCGGGTACGGCGAACAGCGGTGGCGCGGCCGAGATCGTGCGCACGCCGCTGAACCTGCCGCCGCAGGAGATCACGCTCGCACCGGGTGCAGCGCAGGAGCTCAGCTGGCCGGTCGACGTGCCGGCCGAGGCCTTCAGCATCGCCTGGGAAGCGGCGGTCGACGAGCAGGGCGGGGCGGCGAAGGACCGGCTGAAGGTGACGCAGCTCGTCAGCGCGGCGGTGCCGGTGCGCGTGCTGCAGGCGACGCTGGCGCAGCTCGATGGCGCGTACGCGCTGCCCATCGCCGCGCCGGCCGATGCGCTGCCGGTGACCGGCGTGAAGCGCGGCGGTGTCGCGGTGGCGCTGCAGCCGAAACTCACCGGTGCGCTGCCGGGCCTGCGCCGCTTCTTCGAGACCTACCCGTTCGCCTGCCTCGAGCAGAAGGTCTCCAAGGCGGTCGGCCTGCGCGATGCGGCGCTGTGGACCGAGGTGGGCAACGTGCTGCCGACATACCTCGACAGCGACGGCCTGGCCAGCTACTTTCCGCCGCGCGCCGAAGACGGCGCCCGCGGCAGCGACCGCCTCACCGCCTACCTGATCGCCGCGACACACGAGGCCGGCTTCGCGCTGCCACCGGCGGCACGCGATGCGATGCTCGGTGGTCTCACGGCCTTCGTCGAGGGCCGCATCGAGCGCAAGTTCTGGTCGCCGCGCGCTGATCTGGACGTGCGCAAGATCGCCGCGATCGAAGCGCTGTCGCGACACGGCCGCGCGCAGCCGCGGATGCTCGGCTCGGTCAATGTCACCCCGAATCTGTGGCCGACCGCGGCGGTGATCGACTGGCTGGGTGTACTCAAGCGTGTCGACGGCATCCCCGAGCGGGCGAAGCGCATCGAGGAGGCGCAGCAGATCCTGCGCGCGCGCCTGACATATGCTGGCACGACGCTGCGCTTCTCCACCGAGGAGGAGGACTTCTGGTGGTGGCTGATGGACAGCGCCGATGCCAACGCGGCGAGGCTGATCCTCGCCACGCTCGACGAACCGGGCTGGAAGGAGGACTTGCCGCGCCTGGTGGTCGGCAGCCTGGCGCGGCAGAAACGTGGTGCCTGGCTGACGACGACCGCCAACCTGTGGGGCTCGCTCGCGCTCGACAAGTTCGCCGCGAAGTTCGAGGCGGAGAAGGTCGCGGGCCTCAGCACCGCGACGACCGGTGCCGCGCCGCAGGCGATCGACTGGTCGCGCAGTGCCGAGGGCGGCCGCCTGCTGCTGCCCTGGCCGGACGCGGCCGGCACGCTGAACGTCAAGCACGATGGCAGCGGCAAGCCCTGGCTGACGGTGCAGAGCCTGGCGGCGATTCCGCTGAAGGCGCCGCTGCGCGCGGGCTATGCGATCACGCGCAGCATCAGCGCCGTCGAGCAGAAGGAGAAGGGCCGCTGGTCGCGCGGCGACGTGATGCGCGTGCGGCTGGAGATCGACGCGCAGTCGGACATGACCTGGGTGGTGGTGAGCGACCCGGTGCCTGGCGGTGCGACGCTGCTCGGCTCCGGCCTGGGCCGGGATTCGGCGCTGGCCACGCGCGGGGAGCAGCGCGAAGGCTCCGCCTGGGCCGCGTACGAAGAGCGCAGCTTCGAGGCCTTCCGCAGCTACTACCAGTACCTGCCGCGCGGCAAGCACGTGGTCGAGTACAGCGTGCGCCTGAACAACCCGGGCCGCTTCGCGCTGCCGCCGACGCGAGTCGAGGCGATGTACGCGCCGGAGAGCTTCGGCGAGGTGCCGAACGCGGTGGTGGAGGTCGCGCCGTGATGCGTGTGGGGCTCGGCCTGCTGCTCGCGCTGCCGCTGGTGGCGCAGGCGGTGCCGAGCTTCGAGGCGGTGCGCGCCGCGCACCGGCCCAGCGACATCGTGCTGACCGACCGCCACGGCGTGCCGCTGCAGACGCTGCGCGTGGACGACCACGTGCGCCGCCTGCCCTGGCTGCCGCTGGAGAACACCTCGCCCGCCCTGCTGCGCGCGTTGCTGCTCAGCGAGGACAAGCGCTTCCATGAACACAGCGGCGTCGACTGGCGCTCGGTGGCGGCCAGTGCCTGGGGCAACCTGTGGAACACGCGCACGCGCGGCGCCTCGACGCTGACCATGCAGCTCGCCGGCCTGATCGACGACGGCCTGGCGCGGCCCGAGGGCGGGCGCAGCGTGGTGCAGAAGATCGGGCAGGCGATCACCGCGACACAGCTCGAGCGCACCTGGACCAAGAGCCAGATCCTCGAGGCCTATCTCAACTCGGTGCCGTTGCGCGGCGAGATGGTCGGCATCAGCGCCTTGTCGCAGACCCTGTTCGCCAAGCACGCGAGTGGACTCGACGACACCGAGGCAGCCATCGCCGCGGCGCTGGTGCGCGCGCCGAATGCGTCGCCCGAGCGTGTCGCGCAACGCGCCTGCGAGCTGCTTCAACAGCAGTCGATGAGCTGCGACGGCCTGCCAGTGATCACCGCGGCGGCACTCGCGCGCCGCGGCGGCATGCCGCTGGGCGAGCAGCTCGCGCCGCACTTCGCGCGCCAGGCGATCGATGCGCGCGGCCCGGCGGTGCAGCGCAGCACGCTCGATGCCGGCATGCAGCGCCTGGCCATCGCGACGCTGCGCCGCCAGCTCGCGGAACTGTCCGGCCGCAATGTCGAGGACGGCGCCATCGTCGTGCTCGACAACACCAGCGGCGCGGTGCTCGCCTGGGTCGGTGCCAACGGCGCGAGTTCGGCCGCAGCGCAGGTCGACGGCGTGCTCGCGCGCCGCCAGCCCGGCTCGACGATCAAGCCCTTCGTCTACCAGCTCGCCTTCGAGCGCCGGCTGCTGACGCCGGCCAGCCTGCTCGACGACTCGCCCGCGCAGATCGCCACCAGCGCGGGCCTGTACCTGCCGCAGAACTACGACCGTGACTTCAAGGGCTGGGTCAGCGTGCGCAGCGCGCTGGGCAACAGCCTGAACGTGCCGGCCGTGCGAGCGGGCGCGATGCTCGGGCCGGATGCGCTGTTCGCGCGGCTCGAGGCCTTCGGCCTTGCCTTGTCCGAGTCGGGCGGCTACCACGGCCATGCGCTCGCGCTGGGCAGCGCCGACGTGACGCTGCTCGCCTTGACCAACGCCTACCGCACGCTGGCCAACGGCGGTGTCTACAGCGCGCCGTCGCTGCGCGGCGGGAAGGTGGCGCAGCGACGCATTGCCGATGCGGCCGCGACCCATCTCGTGGTCGACATCCTCGCCGACGACGCCGCGCGCGCACGCACCTTCGGCCTGGCGAGTTCACTCGCCACACGCGGTTTCGCGGCAGTGAAGACTGGCACCAGCAAGGACCTGCGCGACAACTGGTGCGTCGGCTTCACGGACCGCTACACCGTCGGCGTGTGGGTCGGCAACGCCAGTGGCGCGCCGATGCACCAGGTCTCCGGCGTCAGCGGCGCGGCGCCGATCTGGCGCGAACTGGTCACGCGGCTGCACGAGGGCAGGCCTTCGCGTGCGCCGGGGCGGCCGGCCGGCGTGGTTGCGCAGCGAGTGATGTTCGATGGTCAGCGCGAAGCGGCGCGCGACGAACTCTTCCTCGCTGGCACCGAGCAGGCGAGGCTGGCAGCCACAGCGCAGCTGACGCCCGCTCGCCCCTTCGGAATCACCAGCCCGCGAGACGGCAGCCGCTTCGCGCTCGACCCCGACATCCCGCCGCAGTCGCAGCAGATGATCTTCGAGGGCGAGGCGGGCACCTGGGTGCTCGACGGCCGGCGCCTCGGCCAGGGCGCGAGGCTGCACTGGGCGCCGTGGCCGGGGCGTCACGAACTGCGCCTGCTCGATGCACGCGGGCGCACGCTGCAGACGGTGCGCTTCGAGGTGCGCGGCGCGACGCTGAAGAGCGCCGCTGTGCCGGTTCGTCCGGGAGGCTGACTCAGCCGGCCGAGCGCGCGCTCGGGAACATGCGCTCCATCGCCACGTCGATCACCATGCCGATCAGGCTGTAGATCAGCGAGCCGATCAGCGCGGCGGTGAAGCCGGCGACCGCGAAGCCGTCGAGCACCTGCGCGGCGGCCCAGAACATCAGCGCGTTGATGACGAACAGGAACAGGCCCAGCGTCAGCAGCGTGACCGGCAGCGTCAGCAGCACCAGCAGCGGGCGCAGCAGCGTGTTGAACACGCCGATCACGAAGGCCGCGATCATCGCCGAGACGAAGCTCGTGACGGTGACGCCAGGGTATAGGTAGGCCACCAGCAGCAGGGCGGCGGCCAGCAGGAGCCAGCGAACGATCATCTTCATGGCCCGAAGAATACCGCCATTCCCCCAGACAGCCAGGGGAAATGAGGGCTGCGGCGACAATCCGGCCCGCTGAAGGGGGAGTAGCGAACGGCGTTAGGTCGCCGCGCAGCCCGTCAATACGTCGGTGGCCGCCAGGCCGCCGTCCGGGCTCGCAGCCCGATGCGGTGGAAACCACCGCTCGGGCCCCCGCAAGACTCTTCGGCACCCTTCCCGGCGGAAACGTTCGCCGTCGGATCGCGTGTCGAAATCAAGGAGTCTTGCCATGAATACCGTGGCCCCGGATTGGCTGTGGGCGTTCTTCATCGTGTCGGTGCTGGTGGCACTGTTCGTCGACTTCGTCGTGCTCAAGAAGCAGGGCGCGCACGAGGTCACCGTGCCCGAGGCGATCAAGTGGTCGGTGATCTGGGTGGCGCTCAGCCTCGCCTTCAACGCCCTCTTCTGGTGGGCGCTGAAGACGCATGAGGACCCGGCCGTCGCCGCCGAGGCGAACACCCGCGCGGTCGAGTTCCTCACCGGCTACCTGATCGAGAAGTCGCTCGCCGTCGATAACATCTTCGTGTTCCTGATGATCTTCACCTACTTTGCGGTGCCGCCGGCGTACCAGAAGCGGGTGCTGATGATCGGCATCATCGGCGCGATCGTGCTGCGCACGGTGATGATCCTGGTCGGCGGCCTGCTGATCGCGAAGTTCCACTGGATCCTCTACGTCTTCGGTGCCTTCCTGCTGCTGACCGGCATCAAGATGTGGTGGGCGGCCGGCAAGGAGCAGGACCTCGAGGCCAACCCGGCGCTCAAGCTGCTGCGCCGCGTGATGCCGGTGTCGAAGAACTTCGATGGCGAGAAGTTCTGGACGGTCGAGAACGGCCGCCGCATCGCCACGCCGCTGCTGATGGTGGTGGCGCTGGTCGGCTTCACCGACGTGATCTTCGCGGTCGACTCGATCCCGGCGATCTTCGCGATCACCAACGACCCGTTCATCGTGCTGACCTCGAACATCTTCGCCATCCTCGGTCTGCGCGCGATGTTCTTCCTGCTCGCCGCGATGGCCGCGAAGTTCCACCTGCTCAGCTACGGCCTGGCGGTGATCCTGGTCTTCATCGGCGGCAAGATGCTGCTGATCGACGTCTACAAGATCCCGGTGCTGGTCTCGCTCGGCGTGGTGGTGGGCATCCTCGCGATCACGATGCTGTGGAGCGTGCGCACCGCGCCGCGCCTGCCCGAGCCCAAGCCGGAACGCCTGCCCGCGTCCAGCTGACGCGTTCCTTCTCCAGTGATGCAGGGGCCCGCTTCGGCGGGCCCTTGTCGTTTCAGAGCGTCGCCGGTTTCGCGATCGCGAGCGCAAATGAGAATGATTCGTGTTAAGCTGATGGTGTCCAACGTGAATCACCGTGAACCGAATCGCTTCTCCGTCCTTGTCCGCGCCGCACTCGCGCGACGACCTGCCGCCAGCCCTGCGCCGCACTGCGGTGGCAGCCATCCTCACGCTGCATGGTGTCGCGGCCTGGGGCCTGCTGCAGGTCGATGTGGTGCGCGAGGCCGTCGGCGACGCGGTGCCGCTGTTCGTCGACCTGATCGCGCCGCCCGCACCCGAGCAGCCCAAGCCGCCTGAACCACCCGCACCGCCGCCACCGCGGCCGCTGCCCAAGACGCCGCCGCCACCCGCACCACTGATCGCCGCCGCACCGACGACCGAGCCGGCACCGCCGGCCTTTGTCGCGCCCGAGCCGCCGCGCGAGATCGCGCCGCCGGAGCCGGTGGTCGTCGCTGCCGAGCCTGCGCCACCCGCACCGCCGCCGCCACCACCCGCGCCGGCGCGCGAACTGCCGGCCTCGGCGATCCAGTACCTCGAGCAGCCCGCACCGGTCTACCCACGCGCCTCGCGCCGCCTCGGCGAGACCGGCCAGGCGATCGTGCGCGTGTTCGTCGATGCCGACGGCCTGCCGCGCCAGCTGCAGATCGCTCAATCCAGCGGCTTCGTGCGGCTCGACGAAGCGGCGCTCGAGGGCGTGCGCGGTGCCCGCTTCAAGCCGCCCACCGAGAACGGTCGCCCGACGGCCGGCTGGGCGCGCATCCCGATTCCCTTCGAACTGGAGAAATGAACGTGAACGCTGAATCCACCCTCGGCTTCGGCCACTTCATCGCGCAGAGCGATGCGGTGGGCAAGACGCTGCTGGTCGTGCTGGTGGCGATGTCGGTCCTGTCGTGGATCATCATCGTGATCAAGGGCCTGACACTGGCCGTGCGCAGGAAGCGCAGCAGCGCGTTCCTCGACTTCTTCTGGAACGCGACCTCGCTCGACGCCGTGGCGCACGAGATCGCCACCCACGGCGCGCACGATCCGTTCTCGCACCTGACCAGCCACGCGATGCAGGCGCAGACGCACCATGCGCGCTACGGCGCGGCCAAGCTCGAGGAGGCCGGCAGCGCAAGCGACTTCGTCACCCGCACCATCAAGAAGGTGCTCGACGAGGAGACCACGCGGCTGGAGAACGGCCTGGCGGTGCTGGCCACCGTCGGCGCCACGGCGCCCTTCGTCGGTCTGTTCGGCACCGTCTGGGGCGTGTACCACGCGCTGGTGGCGATCGGCATGAGCGGCGCCGGCACGCTGGACAAGGTGGCCGGCCCGGTCGGCGAGGCGCTGATCATGACCGGCCTGGGCCTGGCGGTCGCGATCCCCGCGGTGGTCGGCTACAACTGGCTGACGCGCAGCAACCGCGTCGTGCTGTCGCGGCTCGATGCCTTCGCCTACGAGGTGCACACCTTCGTCGCGATGGGCCAGCCGCTGGCCGCGGCTGACGCGCCACCCGCCAACGTGCGCGCGCTCGCGCCGCGCCCGGCCGCCTGAGCGGAGCGTCACCATGGCCTTCGCCAGTTTCGATTCGCAGCGCGCCAGCGCGCCGATGTCGGACATCAACATGGTGCCGCTCATCGACGTGATGCTGGTGCTGCTGGTGATCTTCATCGTCACCGCGCCGCTGCTCACCCACGCCGTCAAGCTCGAACTGCCGCGCGCCAGCGCGCAGGTCAACCAGGCCAAGGCCGAGAAGATCGAGTTCGGAATCGACGCCGCCGGCGGCCTGTTCTGGAACGGCGAGTCGGTCACGCGCGAAGAGGCCAACGCCCGCTTCGCCGCTGCCGGACAGCAGACAACGCAACCCGAAATCCACCTGCGCGCCGACCAGGCGGTGCCCTACCGCTTCGTCGCCCGCACGCTGGCCGATGCCTCGCGCGCCGGCCTGGCGAAGGTCGGCTTCATCAGCGAACCCGAACTGCCCTGAACCCCATCACGAACCATCGCCCCGAGGACGACATGACGACGAAGAAGAAACGCCACACCGCCCCCGCACCCGCCCTGCTGCCGCTGGGCGCCCTCGCCGCCGGCTTCGGCCTGGCGCTGGGCTCCGCGCAGGCGCAGACTGCCGCACCGGACACCAAGGACACCACGCTCGCGCCGATCAAGGTGAAGGCGCAGGCCGAGACGGCCGGCAAGGACGCCTACCAGGCCACCGAAACGCGCATCGGCAAGGGCGTGCAGGAGCTGCGCGACGTGCCGCAGTCGATCACCGTGGTGACCGAGAAGCTGATCGACGACCGCAACCTCGACACGCTGAAGGATGCGCTGAAGAACACCGCCGGCATCAGCTTCCAGGCCGCCGAGGGCGGCGAGGAAGACATCCGCCTGCGCGGCTTCTCGCTGCAGAGCACCGGCGACATCTTCATCGACGGCATGCGCGACCCGGCCTTCTACGACCGCGACAGCTTCAACTGGGACCGGCTGGAAGTGCTGCGCGGCTCGGCCTCGATGCTGTTCGGCCGCGGATCCACCGGCGGCGCCGTCAACCAGGTCAGCAAGCAGCCGATGCTGATCAACCAGAACGAACTGGCGATCACCCTCGGCAACGGCGACTTCGCGCGCATCACCGGCGACTTCAACCTGAAGACCGGCGAGAACGCCGCGCTGCGCCTGAACGTGATGAACACCAGTGCCGACAACCACGGTGTGGGCATCGACAAGCAAGGCATCGCGCCGACCTTGCGCTGGGGCATCGGCACGGCCGACGAGTTCTCCGTCGGCCTCTATCACCTTCAGAACGACAACGGCATCCACTACGGCCTGCCGTGGCTGACCCCGGGCGCCGGCGGCGGTGACTGGCTGTGGAAGACCGATGCGAAGAACTACTACGGCATGGCCAGCGACTACGCCGCCGGCGGCACGACGCAGGGCAACTTCAGCCACGTGCATCGTTTCGGCGGCGCCAGCCAGGGCGAGCTGCGCACGGCGCTGCGCATCGCCAGCTACGAGCGCGACCAGCGCGCCAGCGCGATCCGCTTCTGCACCCAGGGCCGCGACCCGATCTCCGGCGCGATCACCAACCCGGAGTGCCCGGTGGCGGTGACGGCCGACAACTTCGGCCCCGACACCATCCTGCGCCGCTCGGGCGACACCGGCGTGCAGGCCAAGGTGATGAACATGGACACCCGCTACCTGCAGAGCGACTACAGCGGCCGCTTCGACTGGGGCGGCCTGAAGCACAGCGTCCAGGTCGGCGCCGACCTCGCGCAGGAGGAGTTCGAGAACTTCGGCCTGGCCGCGACGAGCCCCGTGCTGACCAAGCCGCGCACGACGGTGGGAACCCCGAACGACGGTGCCGGCGTGGACGAAGGCTCGCGCCAGCTGGAGCGCACGCGCACCTTCGATGCCAAGGCCGCCGGACTCTACGCACAGGATCTCGTGCAGATCGCGCCGGCCTGGAAGCTGCTCGCCGGGCTGCGCTACGACCGTCTCGAGGGCAAGTACGTGAACATCGCAGCGGTCGCCGGCGGACCCGGCGGCGGCACCAACCCCTGTTCGGTCACGCCGGGCACGACGCTGGAACGCAGCGACTCGCTGTGGAGCAAACGCTTCGGCGTGCTCTTCCAGCCGACCGCGCTGCAGTCCTATCACCTGTCCTACGGCACCTCGTTCAACACGGCGGGCGACACCTACCAGTACGACGCCGGCACCTCGCAGACCGATCCCGAGGCCAGCCGCAACATCGAGCTCGGCGCGAAGATCGACGCGGCCGGCGGCAACCTGAGCACCCGCGTCGCGCTGTTCCACTCGACCAAGTACAACGAGCGAAACCGTGACAGCGAATCGGTGAACGCCTGCAACTACGTGCTGTCGGGCGAGCGCCACGCCGCAGGCATCGAGCTCGACCTGAGCGGCCGCATCACGCCGAACTGGGAGGTCTACGGTTCCTATGCGTTCATCCCTGTGGCCAAGGTCGACTCGTCCAGCGGCGCGCAAGGAACGGATACCGAGGGCAAGCGCCCCGGCCTGACGCCCAAGCACACCGGCACGATCTGGACCACGTACAAGATCACGCCGAAGTGGCGTGTCGGTGCCGGCCTGAACGCGCGCAGCGGCGACAAGCCGGCCGGCCTTGCCCCCGAATCGATGGTGCGCGCGTCGAAGTTCTTCACCGCCGATGCGATGGCCGAGTACAGCGACGGGCCGGTCAGCTTCAAGCTCAACGTCACCAACCTGAGCGACGAGCACTACGCCGACCAGCTCTACCGTGGCCACTACATCCCGGGCAAGCCGCGCACCATCCAGCTGACCACGGCGCTGAAGTTCTGAGCGGGCGGGCGGAATGCTGCTGCACATCCCCGAGGTGCTGACCGGCCCGGCGCTGGCGCGCGCCCGCGCGCTGCTCGCCGCCGCGCGCTGGAGCGATGGCCGCGCCACCGCCGGCGTGCAGGCGGCGCGGGTGAAGAACAACGAGCAGCTCGCCGCCGGCAGCGCCGAGCTGGCGGAGCTGCAGTCCATCGTGCTCGGCGCGCTGGAGCGCCACTCGCTGTTCTTCTCCGCGGCGCTGCCCAAGCGGGTGCTGCCGCCGCAGTTCAATCGCTACGGCGGCAGCGCCAACACCTACGGCGCGCATGTCGACCAGGCGATCCGCTACCACCCGGACGGCGTGCAGCGCGTGCGCACCGACCTGTCGTGCACGCTGTTCCTCGCCGACCCGGCCGACTACGACGGCGGCGAGCTGGTCATCCAGGACACCTTCGGCACGCCGCGCATCAAGCTGCCGGCCGGTGACCTGGTGCTCTATCCCGGCACCAGCGTGCACCGCGTCGAACCGGTGATCCGTGGCCACCGCCTGGCCAGCTTCTTCTGGATCGAGAGCCTGGTGCGCAGCGACGAGCAGCGCCGCCTGCTGCACGACATGGACATGGCGCTGATGCGCCTGCGCGCCCGCCACGGCGAAAGCGACGAGGCGGTGGCGCTGACCGGCACGTACCACAACCTGCTGCGCCAATGGGCGGACACATGAGCGGCAGCGAGACGGCGGGCATCGTCAACCTCGACGATTTCGAGGCGAAGGCGCGCGAGCGGCTCGACGCCAACGCCTGGGCCTATCTCGCCGGCGGTGCCGGCGACGAGCGCACGCTGCGCGCCAACCGGGGGGCCTGGGCCGCGCCGTGGCTGCAGCCGCGCGTGCTGCGCCGGCTGGCGCAAGGGCACACGCGCATCGAACTGCTCGGACGCACGCTGGCGCATCCGCTGCTGATCGCGCCGGTGGCCTACCAGCGACTTGCGCACGACAGCGGCGAGGTCGGCACCGCGCTGGCCGCCGCAGCGCAGGGGGCCGGCATGGTGCTCAGTGCGCAGGCCAGCGTGCCGATGGAAGACGTGGCGCGTGCGGTGCTGCCGGAGGCGCAGCGCGGGCCGCTGTGGTTCCAGCTCTACCTGCAGGGCGACCGCGACTTCGATCTCGAACTCGTGCGCCGCGCCGAGGCGGCCGGTTTCGAGGCGCTCGTGCTGACGGTCGACGCGCCGGTGCACGGCGCGCGTGACCGCGAACGCCGCGCCGGCTTCAAGCTGCCGGCTGGCATCGCGGCGGTGAACCTTGCTGGCGCACCGCGCGCCGCGCTCGGCGGCGAACTGTGCGGCGGGCTGCTCGCTGCCGCGCCGAGCTGGGATGACGTCGCCTGGCTGCGCGCGAACACGCGCCTGCCGCTGTTGCTCAAAGGCGTGCTGCATCCGGAGGACGCGCGCCTGGCGCGGCAGCAGGGCGCCGATGCGCTGATCGTCTCCAACCACGGCGGCCGCACGCTCGACGGTGCGCTGCCCACGGCGTGGGCGCTGCCGCGCATCGCCGATGCGATCGAGGGCGCGCTGCCGCTGCTCGTCGACGGCGGCATCCGCCGCGGCACCGACGTGCTGAAGGCGATCGCGCTGGGCGCGCACGCGGTGCTGATCGGCCGTCCGGTCGTGCATGCGCTGGCCGTCGCGGGAGCGCATGGCGTCGCTCTGGCACTGCGTCTGCTGCGCGACGAACTCGAGATCGCGATGGCCTTGTGCGGTGTCGACACACTCGCCGACGTGCCGCGCTCGCTGCTCATCGATGCGTCGAAATCCGCCCTCGGCGCTCCCTGGGAGCGCCCTAGGTGACGCGCAAGCGCGACAAAAGCGCGTTTTGCCTCGACAAGATCAACGTTCTCCGAGTGAAAACTGCTTCTCAATGCAGCAGTGACGCTATACCATTCGCTCCGCACGGTGCTATGGAGAAATGAGGTTCCACGCGAGCCTCGCCCATCCCGGGCACATCAACTGAACTTTGATGGAGAGAATCAACATGGCAACTGCGAAGAAGGCTCCCGCCAAGAAGGCGGCAGCGAAAAAGGCCCCGGCCAAGAAGGCGGCTCCGGCGAAGAAGGCTCCGGCCAAGAAGGCTGCACCGGCCAAGAAGGCGGCTCCCGCCAAGAAGGCTGCACCGGCGAAGAAGGCCAAGGCCCCTGCCAAGAAGCGCACCCCGAACGCGGCGTTCCTGAAGCCGATGACGCCGAGCGCTGCGCTCGCCGCGATCATCGGCGACAAGCCGCTGCCGCGCACCGAGGTGACGAAGAAGGTCTGGGAGTACATCAAGAAGCACGGCCTGCAGGACAAGGTCAAGCGCACGCTTATCAACGCCGACGCCAAGCTGAAGGAAGTCGTGAAGCAGGCTCAGGTGTCGATGTTCGAGCTGACGAAGTACGTCAACGCCCACCTGAAGTGAGCGTTGCTGCCGCGGCCCCAAGCGGGGTTCGCGCAGTCTCGGAGCCGGCCCCCGTGGCCGGCTTTTTCATGGCGGCGCCGCTCAGCCGAACGCTCGGTCCAGGCCGGCGATCACCAGCCGCACGTCGATCGGCTTGGTCCAGTAGTCGTCGAAGCCGGCTGCCAGTGCCGCCTCGATCTGCTCGGCCATCACGTCGGCCGACAAGGCGATGCAGCGCAGCGGCCGCGTCGCAGCGTCGGCGCGCAGGCGGCGAACCACCTCCGCGCCGTTCATGTCCGGCAGGTTCATGTCGATCAGCACGGCATCCGGGCGCAGTTCGACGGCGCGCGTCAGGCCCTCGTGGCCGGTGCCGGCGACGTGCAGCGACCACGACGGCCGCAGGCGGAACACCTCCCGCATCAGCAGTGCGTTGAGCGGCTCGTCCTCGATGTAGAGCACGGTGCGCGGCGTCGCCGATGCCGCGCCCAGATCGGGCGGCCCATCCGGTGCATCCGGCGCGGCGGTCTGCGGGCGCGCTGGCACGGTGTCGGCGGGCAGTTCAAGGCTGAAGGTCGAGCCTTCGCCGGGCACGCTCTGAACCAGGATGTCGGCGCCCATGGCCTGGGCGAGTTCGCGCGAGATGACCAGCCCCAGCCCGCTGCCCGGCACACCGCTGGCTTCGGCGCCGAGGCGCTCGAAGTGCTGGAACAGGCGCGCGCGCTGCGGCGCCGTCAGGCCGGCGCCCTCGTCGCGCACCGCGATGCGCACGCGGCCCGCGTGCGGCTCGATGCCGACGTGCACCGCCCCGCCGCGGCGGTTGTACTTGATGGCGTTGGACAGCAGGTTCATCAGCACCTGCTCGAGCGCGCGGCGATCTGCGTGCACCCAGTGCTCGGCGCCGCAGGGCGAAGGCAGCCGCACGTCGGCCTGCTCTGCCAGCGGCGCGATCAGCGCCAGGCAGCGCGACAGCACAGCCGCGGCATCGACCGGCCCCAGCGTCAGCGCTGCGTGCTGGTGTTCGATTCGCGCGAGATCGAGCACGTCGTTGATCAGGTCGAGCAGGTGCCTGCCGGCCTGCACGACGCTGTCGAGCCGGCGCTGCTGGTCGGGTGCGAGCGGGGCACGGCGGTCAAGCGCCATCAGCTGTGCGAAGCCGAGGATGCCGTTCAGCGGCGTGCGCAGTTCGTGGCTCATGCGCGAGAGGAACTCGCTCTTCGCGCGGCTGGCACGCTCGGCGCTCTCCTTGTCCTGGCGCAGCCGCTCGGTCTGCGCCTGCTCGGTGACGTCGCGGCAGGTGGCGAGGATGCCGGTGGGCGCGCCTTGGGCATCGATCCGCGTCTGGCCGACGAACTCGAGCATGCGCACGCTGCCGTCTGGCTGGCGCACGCGCGCGCGGCTGTTCAGCGGGCCGCGGGTCTCGACGGCATGCCGCACGGCGGCGGCGGCGTGGTCGCGGTCCTCGGGCAGCATCGACGCCAGCCAGTCCTCCAGCGTGAAGCGGCTCAGCGGCCAGGGCAGGCCGTGATTGCGGCAGGCGCGCTCGTCGAAGTCGAGCCGGCCGCTGGCGAGGTCGAGTTCGGCCAGGCCGAGACCGGTGGTGCGCGCTGCCATCTCCCAGCGCGCCTCGACCCGGCGCAGCGCCAGCTCGGTCTGCTGGCGCTCGGTCACGTCGGCGCTGAAGGCATGCCACAGCGTGCTGCCGTCGGGAAGGCGTTCGGGCGAGGCGCGTGTCTCGAGCCAGCGCACCCGGCCATCGGCCAGCGTGACGCGGTACTGGTCCTGCCACAGGCTCAGCTGGGCGGCCGAGCGCACGATGCCGCCGAGGACACGCTCGCGATCCTCCGGATGCACGATCTCGAAGGCGTGGTCGGGGTTCGCCATCACCCGCTCGGCGGGCACGCCGAACACCGACTCGACGCCGCGGCTGATGAAGGGGAACTCGCCGCGTCCATCGGGATGGCGCACGAACTGGAAAAGCATGCCGGGGATCTGCGACGACAGCTTGCGCAGCAGCTCGTCGTGCCGTGCCGCGCTGGTCTGCGCATCGACCTGCACCGTCACGTCGCGCGCCGTGCCGCGCCAGCCGCGCACCCGGCCGTCGTCGTCGACGATCGGCAGCGCGCTGCGCGACACCAGCAGGCGGCCGCGCGGCGTGTGCTTGGCGGTGATCGCGCGGCTGAAGGGGCGGCCGCGGCGAAGCAAGTCGAGGAAGCCGGCGGCCGGCTGCTGCGGCTGCCCTTGCGCATCGAGCAGCGGCGTGTCTTCGGCGACTCGCCCCAGCAGGGCCTCCGGCGGCATGCCGGTGACCGGCTCGAACTGGCCGGAGATCCAGCGGTAGCGCAGTTCGGCGTCGAGCTCCCACATCCAGTCGCCGGACGCGCGCGCCAGGTCGTGCAGCCGTGCGCGTTCCTCGTGCAGCGCGCGCAGTCGCCGCCGGCTGCGCAGCAGTTCCACACCGACGCGCGCCAGGCCGAGCAGCGCGGTGTGCTGCGCGTCGCTGAGCGTGCGCGGTGCGGCGTCCATCACCGCCAGCGTGCCGAGCTTGCGGCCGTCCAGCGCCAGCGGCACGCCGGCGTAGAAGCGGATGCCGTCGTCGGCGCTGACGTAGGGGTTGTCGCGGAAGCGCGCGTCGGCGCGCGTGTCGGCAACGACCATCGGATCGTCGCCCAGGATGGTGTGGGCGCAGAAGCTGTTCTCGCGCGGCACCTCGCTCAGCGCGATGCCGTGCGCCGCCTTGAACCACTGGCGCGCCGAGTCGATCAGCGAGAACGAGCCGATCGCGCATCCGGTGGCGGCTGCGGCCGTCGCGGCCAGCGCGTCGTAGGCGTCCTCGCGTGGCGTGTCCAGCAGGCCCAGCTCGCGCAGCGCGGCCAGGCGCGGAGCTTCGTCGTCGGGCAGCGGCAAGGCGGGCATGAAGGGCGCGAAAGGGCTCGCGCCATTGTGTCGCAGCCGCCTTCAGCGTGGCGGCGGTGTCTGTGGCAAACCGAACAGACGCGCGCCGTTTTCCCAGGCGATGCGCCTGGCTGCCGGCTCGGGCAGGTCGGCCAGCCAGCGCCGCGCGTCGCTCATCAGGCCTTCGTAGCCGGCCCAGCGTGCGTTGACCCAGGTGTCCGAGCCGACCAGGAAACGATCGCTGTACGTGTTCAGCAGCGCCTTCCATTCGGTGCTCAATCCGCCGCCGCCTTCGGTGAGGCCGGGCCGGTATGACAGCTCGCCCATCAGCTTCGGGTACTTCGCCAGCAGCGCACGCACACGTTCGGCCGGTGCGCCGCCGATGCCGGTGTGCGCCCAGATCAGACGCACGTTCGGCGCATGGGCCATCAGCAGGTCGATCGCCGAGTCGTCGACATGCGCGAGCACCGCGAGCTCCTTCTCCTGCGCGAGCTGCATCAGCTTGCGCGCAACCGCGCCATTGGCGTTGGCGCTGTCGTAGAGGTGGAACTCGCCGAGGCCGCGGTAGGGCCCCGCCGCTGTTCCGGCCGCCAGTTCGCGCTGCACCATCTCGTAGATCGTCTCGTCCTGGAACCAGCCGCTGTAGTCGGCGCGGTTGCGGTACAGGCGGATGAAGGGCACCACCGTCACGCCGGCGGCCTGCGTCTTCTCGCGCGCGCTGGCCAGCGACTTGGTGCCGTCGTTGGGCCGGCTGTTGGCGATGATCGCGCGCACGCCGCTGCGCTGCATGCGGCCGAGCGCGTCATCGACCGGATGCGCCGACATCCAGGCCTCGTCGTTGTAGTGCAGGTGGGCGTCGAAGATCGGCCCGGTGTAGCTCTGCGCCTGGGCGGCGCCGGACAGCACCAGCAGCAGCGCGGCGAGCAGGGTGTGACGCATCACGCTCAGCCCCGCGCGAGTCGACGCTGCAGGAAGTCGAGCCGGTCCTGGCCCCAGAACAGCTCGCCGTCGACCAAGTAGCTCGGCGCGCCGAACACGCCGGCGTCGATGGCGCGCTGCGTGTCGCGCTCGTAGCGCAGCTGCACCGCCTGGCTCGTCGCGTCATCGAGGCGGTTGGCCGGCAGCCCTTCCTCCGCAACGATGGTGGCCAGGTCGCGCGGATCGGCGATGTTGCGCTCGTCGACCCACACGCCGCGCAGAACGCGCCCGGCGATGCGCATCGCGGCCTCGCTGCCGTCGTGCATGTCCACCGCGATGATCAGCCTGGCGGCGTCGTCGGCATTGACCGGGAAGTACTTCGGCTGCAGCACGATGGGCTGGCCGAGGAACTCGCTGAAGCGCTTCAGTTCGACCAGCCGGTAGGCCTGGCGCTGCGGCGCGCGCTTGGCCAGCGGCAACCCTCCGGAGACCGGGAAGACCTTGCCGCCCAGGTCCACCGGAAGCACGTTGATGCTGGCGCCTGCCGCCTTCGCGATCTGCGCGAAGCGCTGATGGCCGAGATAGGTCCACGGCGAGTTGGGGGCGAAGTAGTAGTCCACCGTCAGCGCCATCGCGGTCTCCTCGTGTGCTTGTGAGGGCGCAGTCTAGCCACGCGGCGGAAGACCCCGCGGCGCACTCGGCCGCAGCGGTTTCACTCGGCCAGCAACGGCGCCAGGTAGCGCCCGGTGTGGCTGGCCGGGTTGGCGGCCACCTCTTCCGGCGTGCCCTGTGCCACCACCGTGCCGCCGCCGGCGCCGCCCTCCGGGCCCATGTCGATCAGCCAGTCGGCGGTCTTGATGACGTCGAGGTTGTGCTCGATCACGACGATGGTGTTGCCGGCGTCGCGCAGCTGGTGCAGCACGCGCAGCAGCAGGTCGATGTCGGCGAAGTGCAGGCCGGTGGTCGGTTCGTCGAGGATGTACAGCGTGCGGCCGGTGTCGCGCTTGCTGAGTTCCAGCGCCAGCTTGACACGCTGCGCCTCGCCGCCGGACAGCGTGGTTGCGCTCTGGCCGAGGCGGATGTAGCCCAGGCCGACGTCGAGCAGGGTCTGCAGCTTGCGCGCGATGTTGGGCACCGCATTGAAGTAGCCCAGCGCGTCTTCCACCGTCAGGTTCAGCACCTCGGTGATGTTCTTGCCCTTGTAGAGCACCTCCAGCGTCTCGCGGTTGTAGCGGCGGCCGTGGCAGACGTCGCAGGGTACGTAGACGTCGGGCAGGAAGTGCATCTCGACCTTGAGCACGCCGTCGCCCTGGCAGGCTTCGCAGCGCCCGCCGGCGACGTTGAAGGAAAAGCGCCCCGGGCCGTAGCCGCGCTCGCGCGACGCCGGCACTTCCGCGAACAGCTCGCGGATCGGCGTGAACAGGCCGGTGTAGGTGGCCGGGTTCGAACGCGGCGTGCGGCCGATCGGGCTCTGGTCGACGTTGATGACCTTGTCGAAGGCGTCCAGCCCCTCGATCGCGTCGTGCGGCTCGGCCTCGGTGTGCGAGTTGTAGAGCTTGCGCGCCACCGCGGCGTAGAGCGTGTCGTTGACCAGCGTGCTCTTGCCCGAGCCGGACACGCCGGTCACGCAGGTGAACAGGCCGACCGGGATCTCGACGTCGACACGCTTGAGGTTGTTGCCGCGCGCGCCGCTGATCTTCAGCACCTGCGGGTCGGTGCTGTCGGCGAGCGAGCGGCGCTTGGTGGGCACGGCGATCTTCAGCACCCGCCCGAGGTAGCGGCCGGTCAGCGACTCGGGGTTCGCCGCCACCTCGTCGGCCGTGCCCTGCGCGATGATGCGGCCGCCGTGCACGCCGGCGCCCGGGCCGAGGTCGATGACGTGGTCGGCGGCGCGGATCGCGTCCTCGTCGTGCTCGACGACGAGCACGCTGTTGCCGAGGTCGCGCAGGTGGCGCAGCGTGCCGATGAGTCTTTCGTTGTCGCGCTGGTGCAGGCCGATGCTCGGCTCGTCGAGCACGTACATCACGCCGGTCAGGCCGGAGCCGATCTGCGAGGCGAGCCGGATGCGCTGCGCCTCGCCGCCCGACAGGCTGTCGGCGCTGCGGTCCAGGCTCAGGTAGTTGAGGCCGACGTCGTTGAGGAACTTCAGCCGCGAGCGGATCTCGCGCACCACCTTGTCGGCGATCTCGGCCTTGGCGCCGACCAGTTGCAGCGACTCGAAGTAGGCCAGGCACTCGCGCAGCGTGAAGTGCTCGACGCGGTAGATCGGCTCCTTCGGCGCGTCCTTGCTTTCCGCGCCGCTGACCAGGAAGACGTTGCGCGCCTCGCGGCGCAGCCGCGTGCCCTGGCAGTCCGGGCAGGGCTTGGCACTCTGGTAGCGCACCAGGTCTTCGCGCACCGCGGCGGAGTCGGTCTCGCGGAAGCGCCGCGCGAAGTTCGGCAGGATGCCTTCGAAGGGGTGCCAGCGCTTGACGATGCGCTGCTTGCCCTTCGCGCCTTCGGCCTGGTAGACGAACTCGACCTCCTCCGTGCCCGAGCCGTGCAGCAGCACCTGCTGGGCCTTCTTCGGCAACTCCTCGAAGGGCAGGTCGATGTCGAACTGGTAGTGCCGCGCGACGCTCTCCAGCAGCGAGAAGGTGTAGGCGTTGCGCCGGTCCCAGCCCTTCACCGCGCCGCTGGCCAGGCTCAGCGACGGGAAGGCGACCACCCGCTCGGCGTCGAACACCGTTACCTGGCCGAGGCCGTCGCAGCTCGGGCAGGCGCCCACCGGCGAGTTGAAGGAGAACAGCCGCGGCTCCAGCTCCGGCAGCGAGTAGCTGCACACCGGGCAGGCGAACTTGCTGGAGAAGAGGTGTTCGGCGCCCGAGTCCATCTCCAGCGCGATCGCGCGGCCCTCGGCGATGCGCATCGCCGCCTCGAAGCTCTCGGCCAGGCGTTGCTGCAATCCGGGCTGCACCTTGACGCGATCGATCACCACGTCGATGTCGTGCTTCTCGGCCTTCTTCAGCTTCGGCACCTCGGCCGCCTCGTAGGCCGCGCCGTCGACGCGGAAGCGCACGTAGCCCTGCGCCTGCATGTCGGCAAACAGCTCGACGAACTCGCCCTTGCGGTCACGCACCACCGGCGCCAGCACCATCAGCCTGGTGCCTTCGGGCAGCGCCAGCGCGGCGTCGACCATCTGGCTGACGCTCTGCGCGCGCAGCGGCAGTTGATGGTCCGGGCAGAAGGGCGTGCCGGCGCGCGCGTAGAGCAGGCGCAGGTAGTCGTGGATCTCGGTGACGGTGCCGACCGTCGAGCGCGGGTTGTGCGAGGTCGCCTTCTGCTCGATGCTGATCGCCGGCGACAGGCCCTCGATCACGTCGACGTCGGGCTTGTCCATCAGCTGCAGGAACTGCCGCGCATAGGCCGACAGGCTCTCGACGTAGCGGCGTTGGCCTTCGGCGTAGAGCGTGTCGAAGGCGAGGCTGGACTTGCCCGAGCCCGACAGCCCGGTGATCACCACCAGCCGGTGGCGCGGGATGTCGAGGTCGATGTTCTTGAGGTTGTGCGTGCGCGCGCCGCGGACCCGGATGACGGGTGATTCCGGGACGGGGGACGCAGGAGGATTCGACATCGAGGGCGCTGGCGGCAAACCGCCCATGATAGCGACGCGCGCTGTCGCGGCCTGTCAGGGGCCCAGGGCGTCGAGCGAGGATTGCAGCGAGGCCACCGCGCCACGCGACAGCTCGACCGACTCGGTCTTGCCGCCACGCGTCAGCCGCATGCCGTTCGGGCCGAGGCGCAGCACCGCGCGCACCACGCCGCCGCGGGTGAAGCGCAGCGTCGTCGTGCTGCTGTCCGCGCCCGACGCCCCGTGCTGCCAGGACGGACGCGCCGTGCGGTCGGCCTGGGCGATCCAGTCCTGCATCGCATCGTCCATCGGCCGCGACTCGCCGTCGTCACGCTGCCAGGTCCACTGATCGGGCGAGCGGCGGATCTCGAAGCGCAGGTTGCTCAGGCTGGGGGTCTCGATCGCCGAGGCCGGCGCTGCAGGTGCTGCCGCCGCCGTGGCGGCGCGGCCGATGAGCGCACTCGGCGCGGCCGCATCGGCGGTCGCCGGCGGCGGGGTGGTGGCCGCCATGCGCGCCGAGGCCGCCTCGCGGCGCTCCGCCGATTCGCGCTCGCGGGCTGCGCTCTCGGCCATCACCGTCGGCGCGGGTGCGGCGGGCGGCGCTGCCGTGGGGGCCGGTGCGGCCGGTGGCGGCGCTTCCAGCTTCGGCGCGGCAACGGGCGCGGGCGCTGCCGCCTTGCGCGCCGGTGCGTCGGCTGCCGTGGCTGCCGCCGCCTGCTTCGCCGCTTCGGGCAGGCCTGCCGGAGCGGGCGCGGTTGCGACGGCCGGTGCCGTGACCTCGCTCGGCGGTGCTGCGGCCACGGTCTCCTCGCGTGGCGGCAGCGCCTCCTCGAGCGGACGGTCCCACCACATCACGCCGACGACGGTGGCGACCATCAGGCCGGCGAAGCCCGCCGCCACCGGCGGGCGCGCCAGCCAGGACCACCACGAACTGATCGTCTCGGCAAGGCCACCCAACGAAGGGGCAGGCATCGGCGCTGCCGTCGACGCCTTGCGCTCGGCGCGTGGCGCCACCGCGGCGCGGCCCATGCGCAGGATGGTCTCGTTCAGCTTCGGTGGCGGCCCGGCCTCGGCGTCCGGCGCATGGCGCAGCGCCTCGCGCAGCCAGGCGTCGTGCGGCAGGTCGTCTTCGCGCGGCTCGTTCATGCAGCCCCCTGGGCGCTGCGCGCCGTCCCCCCGAGGGGGAGCGAGCGCCTTCGGGACGGCCGTGCGGCGCTCGTCACGACGACTCCGGCGCGAGGTACGCGCCCATGCAGGCGCGCAGCTTGGCCATCGCGTAGCGCAGCCGCGTCTTCGCGGTCTCGAAGCCGACCTCCAGCGCATGCGCCACGTCGGCCAGCGGCAGGCCGTCGTCGTGGTGCAGCAGGAAGGCGCTGCGCTGCGCCAGCGGCAGTTCGTCCAGGCAGGCCAGCAGCTTCTCGCCGGCGCGGCGCCAGAAGGCGAGTTCGTCGCCCTGCAGCGTCGCGGCGGCCGGCGCCGGCCAGTGCTGCCAGGCCTCCGCCTCGGGTTGCCAGGGTTCGCCGTCCTCGCCTTCGTGGGCATCGAGTGCGACCTCGCGGCCGCTCTTGCGCAGCAGGTCGATGGCGCGGTGGTGGGCCAGCGTGAACAGCCAGGTGCGGAAGCTCGCACCCTGCGGCTGCCAGCGCGCGCGCGCCTGCACGACACGCAGCCAGGTGTCCTGGAACACCTCGTCGGCCTGCGCCGCGTTGGCCGTGCCGAGCAGCCGCCGCACGAAGCGGTACAGCGCCATGCGGTGGCGCTCGTAGAGCTGCTCGAACGCGGCGGCCTCGCCTTGTGCATAGGCGGCCATCAACGTGTCGTCGTCGGGCGTGGCGTTCATCGGAGTGGGAGTCTGCCTGATTCGCGATTGATACGGCCGGCAGGCCGCCACGGGGTGATCTCCATTTGTAGTGCGGCCGGGTCACCCCGTTCGTGCGCCTGGGCCGTATCAGCCCTCGCCCCTTTTCAAACCTTCAGGAGAACCTCGATGGGAGCGAACCGCTTCATGCCGATCCGCCTGCTCGCCGCGCCGGCGGTGGCCGTGCTGTCACTGCTGGCTGCCTGCGCGATGGTGGAGTCGCCGACCGCCCACGCCGCCGCACCAGGCGCCTGGCCGCCGCCGTGGTCCGACACGCCGCCGCTGGCGCAGGACTTCACGCTGCCGCAGTTCGACGCGCCGAGCGCCAGCCACTGCCGCCGCCTGCCGACCATACGCGAAGTGCCCGGTGGCGGCGGCCAGTACGGGCACCGCGGCCGCTCGGCCGAGCGCGACGACCTCGCCGCCGCGCCGGCCGAAGAGCGCCTCCTGCGCCGCGGCGAGGTGGCCAAGAGCATCGCACCGAGCGCGCCGGCCACCGCCGGCGCCGCGGCCGAATCAGAAGCGGCGGCCGATGCCCGCGTGCAATCCATGCCCGCCCCCTGGCCGCGCCGCCCGATGCCGCCGCGCGCCGAGACAGTCACCGCCGGCATGGTCGACGACAACGCCGACTTCGGCGAGTACCTCGCCTACCGCCAGCGCAACGCCGGAGCGCCGGTGCGCGACCGCGACGTCACCGAGCGCTACCTGCTCGAGGTGACCGACAGTGCGGGCCGCCCGGTGCACGACGCCGAGGTCGCGGTGCAGCGTGCCGGCCGCCACGCACCGGTGATGTGGGCCCGCACCGACACCGGGGGCCGCGTCTGGCTGCATCCGCGCGCCTTCCTCGCGCCCGACGTGGCCGACCGCACGCTCGGCATCGCCGTGCGCAAGGGGGCGGCCTGGTCGCGCACGACGCTGGTCCGCGGTGAGCGCGCTGCATTGCAGGTGAAGCTCGGCCAGGCCAGCGTGGTGCAGCGGCCGCGCCTGGACCTGGTCTTCCTGGTCGATGCCACCGGCTCGATGGGCGACGAGATCGCCAAGCTGAAGGCCTCGATGCGCGCGATGTCGCAGCAGATCTCGCAACTGCCCGGCCAGCCGGACATCTGCTACGGGCTGGTCGCCTACCGCGACCGCGGCGACGCCTTCCTCACGCGCACGCACGACTTCACCGATGACCTGGGCGCCTTCCAGGGTGTGCTCGCGAGGGTGCAGGCCGGTGGCGGCGGCGACACGCCCGAGGCGCTCAACGAGGCCCTGCACGAGACGGTGCATGGCCTGAGCTGGCGTGCCGACGCCGCACGCATGGTGGTGCTGGTGGCCGACGCGCCGCCGCACCTCGACTACGGTGGCCCGCAGTACGACGTCGACATGCAGGCGGCGCTGGCCAAGGGCATCAAGCTGTTCGCCGTCGGCGCCAGCGGGCTCGACCCGGTGGGCGAGTACGTCTACCGGCAGATGGCGCAGTACACCGCCGGCCGCTTCGTCTTCCTGACCTACAAGGACGCCAGCGACCCCGGCAGCGGCCCCGGCACGCAGACCAAGCACGACGTGCAGAACTACTCGGTGCAGACGCTCGACAGGCTCGTCGTGAAGCTGGTCGGTGACGAACTGGCACGCCTGCCGCGCGGCTGATGCGTACCATGGCGGCATGAAGCGCCTCGCCGCCATCGTGACGCTGCTCGCCCCGCTGCTGCTGACCGGCTGCGGCGGCGGCCTGTACATCGGCTGGGGCGGCGGCGGCGACGACGATGGCGCGCCCTCGGTCGGCATCACCAGCGCGCAGAGCAGCGTGGCCGCCGGCGGCGTGCTGCGCGTCGCGGCGGCGGCGTCGGACGACGACAGCGGCATCGACAGCGTGGCCTTCTACCGGATCGATGGAAGCGTCGCGCAGCGCCTGGGCAGCGACGGCAGCGAGCCCTACCAGTGGGACATCGCCGTGCCGGCCGACGGCCGCAGCACCGTCAGCGTGTTCGCCCGCGCGCGAGACGGGGCCGGCAACGAGTCCGACAGCGCGGTGCTGACCGTCCCCGTCGTCCGCTGAACGCAAGGCCGGTGGCCCCGTCGCATACCGCACTGCGGCCGTGCGGATTGGCGTGGCGGCTAGGATCGCACCATGCGCCCGGCCTGCCCCTGCTTCCGAGATGCCGCTTCCCCGCGAGCGGCCGGGGTGAGTCGCGCCTGGCGCCCGCCGGTCGCACATCCCTGAGCCCGGCGATCCCTCTCCCTCCCCGCTTTCTCGCGCCCTTCTCGATCGCCGGGCCTTGCCCTCGGCGCAGTCTCGAAAGGACGCCGACATGACTTCCCACCCCCTCGAGCGCACGCTCACCGAACTCGACCACGTGCGCCTGCTCCACCTGCTGCAGCGCCAGGGCGCTGCGGCCTTGCCGCTGCCGACATCGCGACAGATCGAAGACCTGCTCGACGCCGCCCAGGTGGTGCCATCGCGCACCGTCGAGCCCGACGTCGTGACCATGTACTCCCAGGTGCGGCTGCGCGACCTGCGTGCCGACACGCGCAGCCAACTCACGCTGTGCTACCCGGCCGATGCCGAGCCGGCGCAGGGTTTCGTCTCGGTGCTGTCGCCGGTGGGCCGCGCCCTGCTGGGCCTGCGCGTGGGCGAGACCGCACGCTGGACGACGCCCGACGGGCAGTCCCACGCCGCCGAGGTCGTCGCGCTGCTGTTCCAGCCCGAGGCCAGCGGCGACTACACGCTCTGACGCCAGGCGGCCTACGCCGCCTCGTCGAGCACGCGCAGGATCTCTCGGCCGTAGGCCTCGAGCTTCTTCGCGCCGACGCCGCTGATGGCGCCGAGTTCGTCGAGCGAGCCGGGGTGCGCTCTTGCCATCTCGGCCAGCGTGGCGTCGTGGAAGACGACGTAGGCGGGCAGGTTGTGCTCGCGCGCCACCTCGGCGCGCCAGGCCTTCAGTGCGGCGTAGCGGCGCTGGCCGTCGTCGTCCAGTGCGATCGGCGCGGCCTTCTCGCGGCCGCCGCCCGCCTTGGCGACACGGCCGCTGCGGCCGCGCTTCGGCGCCTCGCTGGGCACGCGCAGCAGCAGGGGCACCCGGCCCTGCAACACCTCGCGGGCACTCGGCGTCAGCTCCAGCGTGTTGTATTCGCCCTCGGTGCGCAGGTGGCCCAGCGCAATCAGCTGGCGCAGCACGCCGCGCCACTGCGTCTCCGACAGATCGGCGCCGATGCCGAAGGTCGACAGCTGCGCGTGGCCGTACTGCGTCACCTTGTCGGTCACCTTGCCACGCAGCACGTCGATCAGGTGGCCGGCGCCGAAACGCTGGCCGCGGTTCTGGTGGAAGCGATAGATGCAGGACAGCGCCTTGCGCGAGGCCTCGGTCGCGTCCCAGGTGGCCGGCGGGTTGAGGCAGTTGTCGCAGTTGCCGCAGGGCTGGCTCTCTTCGCCGAAGTAGGCGAGCAGGCGCACGCGGCGGCAGTCGTGCGCTTCGGCCAGGGCCAGCAGCGCATCGAGCTTGCTGCGCTGGCCGCGCTTGAACTCTTCCTCGGCCGGGCTGTCGTCGATCATGCGGCGCTGGTTGACCACGTCGGCCAGGCCGTAGGCCATCCAGGCATCGGCGGGCTGGCCATCGCGGCCGGCGCGGCCGGTCTCCTGGTAGTAGCTCTCGATGTTCTTCGGCAGGTCGAGGTGGGCGACGAAGCGCACGTCGGGCTTGTCGATGCCCATGCCGAAGGCGATGGTGGCGACCATCACCACGCCGTCCTCGCGCAGGAAGCGGTCCTGGTGGCGCTTGCGCACCTCGGCGTCGAGCCCGGCGTGGTAGGGCAGCGCGGCGATGCCTTCCTCGTTCAGCCAGCTCGCCGTCTCCTCGACCTTCTTGCGGCTCTGGCAGTAGACGATGCCGGCGTCACCCTCGTGCTCGTCGCGCACGAAGCGCAGCAGCTGGCGGCGCGCGTCGTCCTTCTCGACGATCGAATAGCGGATGTTCGGCCGGTCGAAGCTGCTGATGAAGACCTTCGAGCTCTGCAGCTGCAGCCGCTCGATGATGTCGGCGCGCGTCAGGTCGTCGGCGGTGGCGGTCAGCGCGATGCGCGGCACGTCGGGCCAGCGCTCGTGCAGCACGTTCAGGCCGAGGTAGTCCTCGCGGAAGTCGTGGCCCCACTGGCTGACGCAATGCGCCTCGTCGATGGCGAACAGGCTGAGCAGGCCGCGCTCGTGCAGCGAATCGAGCTGCGCCAGCATGCGCGGCGTGGTGATGCGCTCCGGCGCGGCGTACAGCAGCACCAGGCGACCCGACATCATCTCGCGCTCGATGCGCTGTGTGTCCTCCAGCGTCAGCGTCGAGTTGAGGAAGGCGGCATGCACGCCAGCCTCTTCCAGCGCGCCGACCTGGTCGTGCATCAGCGCGATCAGCGGGCTGACGACGATCGCCACGCCCTGCTCGCGGCGGTGCCGCACGATCGCCGGCACCTGGTAGCACAGGCTCTTGCCGCCGCCGGTGGGCATCAGCACCAGCGCATCGCCACCGCCGCTGACGTGCTCGATGATCGCCTGCTGCTGGCCGCGGAAGGCCGGGTAGCCGAACACCTCGTTCAGAACGGCGAGCGGGGCGAGGGCGGGAGCAGGCACGGCGGGGAGCAGCGGGAGGCGCGGAGTGCGGACGCGCGATGTTAAGGGAGCGGGCCGCGGCCCCCGTGCCGCCCGGCCCCTGCGGTCGGCGAGACTACTTCGCTGCGGACGCTGCGGCTGCAGCGGCCGCCGGTGCCTCGGTGGCCGGCGTCGGCTGGCCTTCCTTCTCCGCGCTGCGATCGAACACCAGCGTCTTGCCGAACACCAGCTGCACCCAGGTCGGGTAGGTGTAGGCCGTGCCCTTGCTGTGGTCGATGATGGCGCCGATGCCGCCGCCGATGATGATGTTGCCGAACATGCCGGCGTTGGCGCGCGAGATGGCGCGCGCGCTGGCGTCGGGGTCGTCCGGGTGCTTGCAGACGATGTCCAGGTCCTTGCTCGAGCGGCGCACCTGCGCGGTGTCGCCTGACTTCACCGCCGTGGAACCGTAGTCGTTGGTCAGCTTGCAGTCGGCGCCGGCGACCGTCTGGCCCGCTTCGGTGCGGGTTTCGACCTTCATCGGATGGGTCGAGTCGTTGACGACCGAAGCGCAGCCGGTGAAGGCGAGCGACAGGGAAGCGAGCGCGAGGGCACGGACCATGGGCAGTTCCTGGAAGTGGATCGGGCGCCCAGTCTAGAGACGCCGACCGGGCTGTCCGCTGGAGACAGCCCCCCGAGATGCATGCCGCGTCTCGCCGGCGCCACGGAACGCCCGACTTTGCGGCGGATCAGCCGGCCTCGGCCGCCAGCGTGGTCGGCGAGAAGGTCCAGGTGCGGTCGATGTCGCCGTCGTTGCCCCAGTCTGCCTGCACCGTCAGCGTGCCCGGCACGACGCCGATGAGGAGCCGGTTGTTCGGCAGCGTGATCGTCCAGTTGCCCAGCGTCGGCACGCCGTTGGCGTCGTAGCTCACCGCACCTTGCGTTGCCGTGGTGATCGTCCACTCGCCGTTGGGCAGGTCCGCGCTCATCGTGTGCGTGCCGCTGCTGCTGGTGGCGCTGACCACGCCGCTGGTGGTGGTGACCGTGCGGGTCAGGTCGACGGCGCTGAGCCGGTACGTGCTGGTGCGCGCGCTGCGCACGCTGGTCAGGTCGATCCCGTCGGAGGTCCAGCGGCTGGTGACGGTCGTCTCATTGCCGCTGGTCTCCACCGAGCGCGACAGCGTGGACGCGCCGTCCAGCGTCAGGGTACGCAGCGGCAGCGTGACGGTGATGCCCTGCGTGTCGGTGTCTACCACGGTCGTGCCGCTGCCGGCGCTGATCACCGTCAGCGTCGCCGCGCCGTCCACGGTCGCCGCACCCGCGCTGCCGCGGCAGGCGGAGAAGTTGACGCTGTAGACCTCGCCGGCGTCGAGCTCGCCATTGACGACGCTGGACACGCTGCCGCCGTCGACGGTGAACATCGCCGTGCCGCCGCCCGCGCAGTCGTAGGTCTGGCTGGCCGTGCCGCCGGCCACCAGCGCCTGGGTGGTGACGAGCACGGTGGCGGCAGCCTCGGTGGACTCGGTCGGCACCACGGCGCTGTTGGCGCTCATCGTCGAGGCCGTGCTCTCGCTGACGGCGTTGATCGGTGCGCCGGCGTCGTCGCCGCCACCGCCGCAGGCGGCGAGCAGCGTGAGCAGGGCGGCTGCGGGAAGGGCGGCGAGGCGGGGGCTGAGGCTCGGGTTCATGCAGGGCTCCTGGAGTGGTTGGGAAGAGGGCAGGGATCGGGTGGGCCGAACAGGATGTGCAGCGCGTCGCGCGGCGAACGCGCAAGGCGCAGGTCGGCTGCGAGTGTCAGCCAGCCGTGCAGCGCAATGCGCAACGGGTTGTACGAGTGCAGCGGCACGGTCAGGCCGTAACGCGGCGGGTTGTCGTCGCGCTCGGCGACGAAGCTGCCGAACAGCCGGTCGAAGACGATCAGCACACCGCCGTAGTTGCAGTCCAGGTACTCGGGGTTGCGGGCGTGGTGCACGCGGTGGTGCGAGGGCGTGTTCAGCAGCCACTCGAGCGGGCCGAGCCGCGGGATCCAGGTCGCGTGCAGCCAGAACTGGTAGAGCAGGTTCAGCGCCACGGCGGCGGCCACCACCAGCGGGTGGAAGCCCAGCCACACCAGCGGCGTGAAGAACACCGCCGCGCCGCTGAGCTTGCCGGTCCAGCCCAGGCGCAACGCCGAGGCCAGCGTCAGCTGGTTGGGCGAGTGGTGCACGCAGTGCGAGGCCCAGAACCAGCGCACCCGATGCGCGGCACGGTGCTGCCAGTAGTAGCAGAACTCCTGGCCGACGAACAGCGCGGCGACGGTCGCCAGGCTGTCGGGCACCAGCGTCGTGATGCGGTGCTGCCAGGCCAGCATCAGCAGCGGCGCGGCCAGCGACAGGCCGAGCGCGTCGCCGAGGCGGCGGCCGGCCACGTCGCCCAGCGTCGCCGCGAAGGCGCGCCAGTCGTAACCGCCGCGGCGCAGCGAACGCAGCACGCCTTCGGCAAGCGCCGCGCCCAGCGCGAGCAGCAGCGCGGCGCTCAGCCAGGGCAACCACTCGGGCGAGATCGACTGGCGCAGCGCCTCGCGGTTCATCGGGCGTCCTCAGCGGCCACCGGCCGCGTTGCGGCACTCGGGGCTCAGCTTCGCGGCTTGGTCGCGCAGGCAGGCGCGCCGCTCGCGCAGGCCGCCGGCACTGCCGCACAGTGCCTGCACCTCGGCGGCGCAGCGTTGCATCGTCGGCAGTGCGGTGCGGCAGGCCTCGGAGAGCTGGCTCTCGTGCTCCTTCAGGCAGGCGGCGATGCGCCCGCCGCCGGGCTCCACCTGGCTGCACAGCGAACGCGCGTCGCCGTGGCAGGCGGCCGGGCCTGGCGCGTCGGCGGCACGCGCGCCGGCGACGCACAGCAGCGCCGCGACGAAGGCGCCCGCCACGGGCGCGAAGCGGAGGAAGTGGTCGTTCATGGCAGGGCCTTCGGGGCGTGTGCGCGGCTCAGGGCGTGACGGTGGTTGTGCGCGTCGCGGTCTGCCCGTTCGGGCCGGTCACCGTGGCGGTGGTGCCGTCGGCCGTGCGGCTGACGCTGCGCGTGGCGGTCTGGCCATTCGGGCCGGTGACGCTGCTGCTGACCTGGCCGCCGCCGTGGCTGGCGTTGCGCGTCATCGTCTGGCCGTTGGCGCCGGTGACGGTGGCGGTGGTCGTGCCGTCGGCACTGCGGTCGACGCTGCGCGAGCGGGTCTTGCCGTTCGGGCCGGTGCTGCTGGACTGCACGTCGCCGCCGGCACGCTGCACCTGGCGCGTCGCGCTCTTGCCGTTGGCGCCGGTGATCGTGGTGTTGCGCTCGCGCGCTTCGGCGGCGCCGGCGAGCAGCGCGGTGCCGGCAATCGCGGCGGCCAGGGTCAGCAGGGTGAGGTTCTTCATGGTCGGGTCCTTTCGGGGTTCAGTGGAGTGGGCAGCGGCTGATTCGCCGTGCCTTCATTGAACGCGCCGAGAACCCGCCCGGCGCCGACGCCACGCGACGAATTGCGACAGTTCTGCAATGCAGCGGAACAGGATGTTTCCGGCCCCTACACTGCCGTCGCATGAACGCGAAGCCGCTGGTGCTGATCGTCGACGACGACGCCGAACTCTCGGCGATGGTGGTCGAGCTGTTCGGCCGCGAAGGCTGGGCGGTGCACGGCGTGCTGACCGGTGGCGACGGCGAACGGGCGCTGGCCGAACAGCGCCCCGACGCGGTGCTGCTCGACGTCATGCTGCCCGACGCCAACGGCTACGAGCTGTGCCGCCGCTGGCGCGCTGCGCACCCGGGCCTCGGCCTGCTGATGTTCACCGCCCGCGGCGACCCGATGGACCGCGTGCTCGGCCTGGAGATCGGCGCCGACGACTACCTCGCCAAGCCCTTCGAGCCGCGCGAGCTGGTGGCGCGCATGCGTGCGCTGCTGCGCCGCCAGGCGCCGGGGCGCAGCGAGGCCGCGCTGCTGCGCTTCGACGGCCTCGCCATCGACCTGCTCAAGCGCGAAGTGACGGCCGATCAGGGCAGCGTGGCGCTGACCAGCGTCGAGTACAAGCTGCTCGTCGCGCTGGCGCGCGCGCCGGGGCGCTCGCTGTCGCGCGAGGCGCTCAGCGAGGCGGTGCAGGCCGGCAGCTACAAGCCGCAGGACCGCACCGTCGATGTGCAGGTCGCGCGCCTGCGCCGCAAGCTGCGCGAGGCCAGCCCCGGCAAGGAATGGGTGGACACGGTGCGTGGCGAAGGCTACGTGTTCGTGCCCCGTTGATGCAGTCGTGAAGCTGCCTCGCCCGGACTCCTTGTTCGCCCGCCTGTTGCTGCTGCAGGTCGGCGTGGCAGTCGCGCTGATCGTGGTGCTCGGCCTGTTCGTCTACATCGAGCGCAACGCCGCCATCGCGCGGCTGGTCGGCGAGCGCTGGGCGCCGGCGCTGCAGCGTGCCGCCGGCCTGCCGCCGACCGACGCCGGAAGCCAGGCGGGCCGCACGCTGCTGCGCAGCGACGAGCGCCCGGCGGGGTCGTGGCGCGCCCCGCTGGCCGCGCCGCGCATGGTCGCGCTCGACGACGAACTCACCCGCCACGGCCTGAACGTGCGCGACGCGGTGGTCTCGCGCGGCAGCAGCGGCCCGGTGCTGTGGCTGCAGCTGCGCCGCGCCGACGGCACGCTGGGCTGGTTCGGCATCGCCGACATCGCGCTGCTGCCGCGCCTGCCCGGCCGGCTGGCGCTGGCCTTGCTGATCATCGCGTCGGTGCTGGCGGCGCTGAGCTGGTACTTCACCCGGCGGCTGACACGCCCGCTCGAGGCGCTGCGCGAGCGCATGCAGTCGCAGCGGCCCGGCGAACCGGTGCCAAGCCGCGAAGCGATCTCCGGTGCCACGCCGGAGATCGCCGCCATCGAGACCGCCTACGACGAGCTGCTGCAGCGCTTCGAGCGCCACGAGCGCGAGCGTGCGCTGCTGCTGGCCGGCGTGTCGCACGATTTGCGCAGCCCGCTGGCGCGCATCCGCATGGCCGCCGGGCTGTTGCGCGACGACGCGGCAGACGCCCGCTGGCGCGAAGCCATCGTGCGCAACACCGAGGAGGCCGACCGGCTGATCGGCAGCTTCCTCGACCATGTGCGCGCCGGCGAGCTGTCGCTCGACCAGCACGCCGACCTGGCCGCGGCCGCGCGCGCCGCCGCCGCGGCCAGCGGCCACGCCGCCGACGAACTGCAGGTGGACACGCCGGCCGCGCTGCCGCTGTCGCGCACCCACCCGCTGCTGCTCGAGCGCCTGGTCGCCAACCTGCTCGACAACGCCTTCAAGCATGGCCGTGCGCCGGTGCGCCTGGCGGTGCGGGCCGAGCCCGGGCGCGCCATCGTCGAGGTCAGCGATGCCGGCGCCGGCGTGCCCGAGGCGCAGCGCGAATCGCTGCAGCAGGCCTTCGCGCGCGGCGATGCGGCGCGCGGCACGCCCGGGACGGGGCTGGGCCTGGCGATCGTCTCGCGGGTCGTGCTGCGCATGGGCGGAACGCTGGCCTTCGAGCGTGTCGATGGGCGGCACGTGGTGCGGGTGGTGCTGCCGCTGCACCCCTGAACGGGGGCACCCGCCGGCCACCGCGCCGGAGGGAAGCGGCGGAATCGGCGGCCGGCGGATAATCGTCACATTCCCCATCCGACCACCCGAATCCAGCGGAGAGCGCCATGGCCTCGTTGAACAAAGTCCAGATCATCGGCAACCTCGGCCGCGACCCCGAAGTGCGCTACACGCCCAACGGCAACGCGGTCTGCAACGTCAGCGTGGCCACCACGCGGCAATGGAAGAACAAGGATTCCGGCGAAAAGCAGGAAGAGACCGAATGGCACCGCGTGGTCTTCTACGACCGCCTGGCCGAGATCGCCGGCGAGTACCTGAAGAAGGGCCGCTCGGTCTACGTCGAGGGCCGCCTGAAGACGCGCAAGTGGCAGGACAAGGAAGGCAAGGACCAGTACACCACCGAGGTCATCGCCACCGAGATGCAGATGCTCGGCGGCCGTGAAGGCATGGGTGGTGGTGCCGGCGAGGAGCGTGGCGGCGGCGACGAGTACGCCGAGCGCCCGCAGCGCGCCGCGGCCCCGGCCGCCCGCCCGGCGGCGAGCAAGCCGGCAGCGTCGAAGCCGGCCACGGGCTTCGACAACATGGACGACGACATCCCGTTCTAGATCCGAAGAAGCGCCTATTTGTTGTTTGTGGGCTCGATTCTCCTGGCAGCGAGCCCATCTTGGATTTACCAACAGGTCGGCGCGGCGTTAAAGCGACAAATAGCTAAGTCGCATAGACACGTTCTTGTTGGTAGTGGGTGACGTAGTTGTCAGACGCCCTGGGTCAAACTGGCGCCCACTTTGTGTACAGCGAGCGCAGGGTTGTCCACGGCGGCGGGCGGGCGTCGCCCGCGACGAACGCACGACCGCCGCGGTGGGCAACCCGTGTTGGCAGGCAGGCCCGTCGCAGTGAGCCAGATCGGGCGCATGTGTCGCGCAGTTGTGCGTTGCCGCAACCACGTCACCAAAGCCAGCAGTCGTGGTCTTGGCCAGTGGTGGATGCGCGCCATTCGACAGCGAGAGACTGCAACTGCTGGGCCGCTGCATTGGGAACAGCGGCGGTGCAGGTGGCGAGTGTCTTTTCGGGGTCAGCGAGAGCCTGTGGAGGCGCAGAGCTGAGCAGCGGTTGTCTGTCGCATCAGCGGGGTTCGGTGCTCGGTGATTGGCTTCCCGGGAGAACCAGACGCTCGTGCCGCCGAGGCCGGCGGTTGTGGCCGCTGCAAGTCTCGCGCCCCGCCACGCACGTGCTCGTCAGTACTCTTCCGTGGCCGTGCTCGCAGAGTTCGCACTTGTCCACCCGAAAACTCTTCCCAATCGAAGAGCTTGCAAGAGAACGCGAGGTTCTCGTCGATAGGCCCAACCAGCGACTGCTGGAAGTCGCCTTGGCTCTTGACGGTTCACACTTGGCTCGAGACCCTTATGCGCGCCGCCAGACGGGCTGTTGCTCCGGCCGACGCCGGACGGTAACGGCGGTTGCCGCTCGGCCAGCCGCCTCCGTTGCCTTGCCCGCGGCCGCCCGCCTTGGCTGCAGCGTCATCCGCTTGAGTTCTGTTTGGTCATGATTCGGCCCCCTTGCCCGACGGGCGTTGATGAGCACGGCAAGACGCTGTGGGCAGGATTGGACCGTTGGGGGCGCGGTCAAGCGGTATCAGACTTTGGGCGAATCGCTGCACAGAGCGAGCTCGCGGGAGGCTAGCCACATCAGGCCCTCGCTCCTCCTGCTTCGGCTCAGTCTGTGTGCCACTAGTAGTAACAATGCGGCTCATGAAATGAACATGGCAGCGGTCGGACTGGCCTGAGTTCACGTACGGCGCGGCCGTGGTCAGCACGGAGCTGGCGCGTGCGTATCGAGAACACGGAATCGTCGAAGGCAAGGCGTACGCCATCGGACTTGACCGTGCCAGCGACGTCTCGCTGAACGCGCTGACCGATGAGGTCGTCGCCACAGCAGCCATCGAGGGCGAGCAGCTGTCGCCAGCTACTGTGCGCTCGTCCGTGATGCGACGTATCGGATTGCAGTCGGTTGGCCGTCAGGATTGCAACGTCGATGGCCTCGTCAACGTCATCATCGACGCCACCTTCAGCAGCCGCAGGTCCCTGGACGACGAGCGACTACGGGAACGGGTGGGCATCCACCCGAGGCTCTTCGATTCGTCCTACTAGAGCCACGTTATTTAAAACGCATACCGACACCGTAGTGACGGCTGTTGCGCAAGTGTTCAGGACTGCCTGCGTCGTGAACGCTTTGCGAGAAAGATCGGATCCACCACCGGTAACGGCCGCAGACGCTTGTCAAGTTCGCTCATGAACGTCAGGAAGTCCACCTCTAGAGCTCCGAGCCATGCTCTGAGTTCGATCACGTCCAGGCGGCGCTCACCACGCTCGACCTTGCTGACCGTGGCTTGTCCTCTCCCCAACCTCATCGCTAAGTCGGCTTGACGCAGACGCATGGACTCACGGCAGTCGCGGAGGAGGGAGAGAAATATCGTGTTGTGCATCGAGGAAGTTGTCTTCTGCATGGCAACCCTTCGTCCTACACCCTAGCTGTAGAGGGCTCGTATTCAAAAAGCGAATCTGACACCCCGCAGCGTGCCCGGTGTCATAGCGCGCACGTTGCAGTTGTGCTCGCAACGCTCAACAATGCGACCCGGTTATAAATAACTCAATCCTACGGTCACCAGAGCGCTCTGGCGGCGGTGTCGACGCAGGGAGCTTTCGTGTTCGTCTCTTGCCCTGAGCTCGAGTTTGATGTGCCCGTTGGCTTGGGCGACCCAGGGTCGTCGTACTGGAGAGGCGTCGGTCTCACAGCCCAAATGCCGTGGTTCATGGCCACCTTGCGGATTCGAGACGGCGACGTGACGGCACGCCGGACGATGTGCCTCTGTTGGGACACTGACCTTGCGCCGCTACTGGAGTCCGATGACGGCGGGGCCCAGTTGATTAGTTTGCAGCGTATTGTCCCGTCTCGCCGTCCCGAAGGCCCGGCTTGGGAGTTACGCAACGTCTGCGAGGTATGGGTAGGACATGACGCCGATGCGGAGGACAATGAGACGCTGATCTTCCGGGACGACGATGGAACCGAGGTCTGTGGTTGCTTTGGAATGCCAGTAGCGGCGAGTGTTGGCGCTCGCAGGTTGGTCAGACGGTTTCGTGTCGGGACGCGGAGGCGTCGCTGATCCGGCGGCTGTAGCAATCTCGGCATGGGCATTGTCAGAGACCGTCGGACACGCCACATCAGCCGTCTGGTCAAACCGACGCGTCTTGGCAAGTTGCGTGGCCGAAGGCGCATGGCGGAGGTCCAGGCGCGCCGCGGTCGTCGTTCGCGCAGTCTGCCATCTGATCTCGTGTTCAGCACATTGCACTCAGAACCCAGCTCCTACTTGGCTTGCGACCTGCCGCGGATGCGTTTGCTCGCCTCAAGCTGGACATCATGCGGTACCGCATCGTTGAGCGGCAGTGCGCAAAGCGTGCAGCGGCACAACGAAGGAAGCGAACTCGCGGCGAGCGCGCGGTCATCAATCTGTGGCGGCGCAGGCGCGATTGGTTGCTGTAAGTGGAGTCGGCCAATGGGCGCAGCGGCCCAGTGGAGGGATTGAACCCGTCGAGCAACAGGCGTTGCTCGCGACCCTCTGCGATGACGCCGTAGGCGGAGACTGGCAAAGAGCCGCAAGATGGCCCCCAAACGTCTGCCGCCGCTTCACCGTTCTGTGCCGAGAGCTGAAGCTGTTCTCGCAGGCCATCGTGGCCACTGACAGCAGCAAGTTCAAGGCGGTCAACAACCGTGATCGCAACTTCACCGCCGTGAAGATCGATCGGTTCCAGGAGCAGTTCGCGCAGAGCATTCAGCGCTACTTGGACACCTTGGAGACGGCCGATCGCACGCAGCCGGTCGGCTTGGAGGCCAAGACCGAGCGGTTGCAGGTGAAGGTCAAGAAGCTGCGACAGCGCATGCGCGCGTTGGATGAGATCAAGATGAAACTGAAGGGAGAGGCCGACGAGCAGCTGTCGTTGACCGACCCCGACTCACGCTCGATGGCCACCAGTCGGCTGGGCTCGGGATTCGTTGGCTACAACGTGCAGGTGGCTGTCGATGCCAAGCACCACTTGATCGTCGCGCACGAGGTCACCAGCGACAGCAGCGACCGTTCGCAGCTCAGCGCGATGGCGCTGGCAGCGCGCACTGCGATGGGAAAGACCAAGCTGCACGCCCATGCCGACCGTGGCTACTACAACTGTCGTGAACTCAAGGTCTGCGAAGACGCAGGGATCGCGGCCTACGTTCCAAAGTCATCGACCTCCAACGCGAAGGCTGAAGGACGCTTCGACAAGGCTGACTTCATCTACATCGCGCGCGACGACGAGTTCAGGTGCCCGGCTGGGCAGCGTGCGATCTACCGGTTCACTGGGGAGGAGCTCGGCATGAGCATCCGTCGCTACTGGAGCAGCGCCTGCCCGAATTGCCCGATCAAGGCGCAGTGCACGACGAGTGACTACAGACGCATCTCGCGCTGGGAACACGAGGCGGTGCTCGATCGCGTGCAGCTTGGTCTGGACCTGAGACCGGCCGCAATGGCGGTGCGAAAGAGAACGGTCGAACATGTCTTCGGAACACTCAAGCACCGGATGGGTTCGGCGCACTTCCAGACTCGGCGATTGCCGCACGTCGCGACGGAGATGAGTCTTCACGTGCTGGCTTACAACCTCAAGCGCGTGATGAGCATCCTTGGCACGACGAAAACGATGAAGGCGATGACGCTGATGGGCGCGTGAGCGCCCCGTCATGCGTTTGCGGTGTCATTGGCGCGTCCTCGGGTCGTCCGGTTGGCATATCGCCTTGCATGGGCCACTGTGGATCGTTGGCGCGCCACGCGCAGTGACTCGGCCTCAACGAGGTCAGCCGCGACCGCTCGACGACGTTCTCACACAGCCTCAGTCTGGTGCCGACGTAGCGGAGGTCGCGGCCCAACCCGTAGGCAGTCATAGAGGCCAAAGCGCCAGAACGCCGGAGACTGCTGTGGAGCGCGCGCTCGAACGACTCAGTGCGGCCACAAGCAGTCATCCGGTAATGACTGCCCTACAGAAGCTCGACGAGAGGACTGATCCTTGTCGCGGAAGATTGACTGCCTCTATCCGCCCAAGTCGCCCGTTGGCTTGTCGAGAACGCGGCTGGCGCAACGAGGGGCTGAAGGGCAACAGCGCGCAGTTCGATGTATGCGTCGCTGCGTACCGCACGGAACTCCAAATCGCATTAGCCCCCAGCTATGGCCTGTCCGACAAGCAGATCACCCCCTTGCCAGCGCATAGGACTTTCAAACGCTTCCTCGAAACCCTGACGCGGTAGCGGAGGCCGGCTTGGCCAGCGTGGCTACGGCACTTGGACAATGACACAGGCGCCATCCGGCCCGCCTCGACGTTTCTCCTGAGATCCTGCGGCCTTGATCGTTGGCCGTGGCCTCAGGATTGACCCTGGTACGGTGATGCCACGGCAACCACGCTGTTAGTGTTGCCCCGGCTGCGTTCGGCGCTGCAGCCTGGGGATATGGTGTTGATGACGGCCGGCGTGGCTCGGCCGACGTCAGTCTTGCCTGACCTCACGCGCCCTTCCACGAGGCGGTGCCTGCGGGTCTTGCCCGAGGTGGGTCAGGATCATCTCGATGACCGGCCGCTCAAAGATGAGCCGCGATGATCTTGAGTTCCCGTCGCCGCAGTTCGGGCAGTGCTGCATGTCGATGTCGAAGACGCGCTCGAGCAGCCGCACCCAGCTGATGCGATTCGGCCACGCCAGAAGGCTCTCGACCTCGCACTCGGCATGCTGCGGCTTCGCTGCCCGGATCTTGCACCCGTGGTCCCTGCGGCACCACAAGCGGCGGTTCTGCGTCGAGAGTCGCTGAAGGCCTTGATGGCGGCCGCGTTCTCCAGCTTCAAGGTGGCCGAGAACAGTGGCTGGCGCGCGGGCGCGGTGTCGCGCAGTTCGATGACCGGTATAGAGAAGGCCGACGAGGTCTGGAAGCCCAACGGCGCCAAGGCCCCGTACACTCAACCTACGGCGGCAGCGACCGAATCCGGGTCGGCGAGACGCGCAGCGCGGGGGCATCCTTGAACGTGACGTTCTGAGCGCCGCGCATGGACTTGGTCTGAACGATGGGCTATGGTGGCCGCGATGCCGCCCCCGTCAAGACTTCGGTCGAGAGGCCGCCCCAGGCCCGGCCCCGCTGCGCTGTCGAAGTCGATCGAGATCTTCTCGGAGGATTTCAAGCTCCTGAGGTTCCTGCTGCTGGTCAACTTCGCGTTGATGGCGGTCTTCGTGTCGAAGGCCCTGGACCGCGTGTCGTCGGTCCAGCAACAGCAGTCCTATCCAAAGACGGCCATGTGGGCGGCGCTCGCCGAAAGCACGCTGACCACGCCAACGCGGATCCTGATCACCACCTGGCCCCGGCCCGAGTACAACTCGCTCGAGGTCGAGCTCGTCCCGCCTGCAGGCGGGCAGAAGATCCCGCTGGCGCTGGCCGTCGCGCAGGCGTTGGACTACCTAGTCGACCAGGGGGTGTACGCCAGAAACGGGTACTTCGACGTGGCCTCGTCGAACGCCAAGGCGAGCTTCTCGCTGCGCGTGGCGGGTCTCACCTGGCGCAACCCCATGTACCTCGACGCCCACCGGCAGGCCGCCCGGGACTCGGCCCTGTTGCTCGAGAGGCCAGGCGGCAGGCGGGCTGGCGAACTTCGGGAACTCGAGGATCTGCTGCACCAACGCTGCCCCCAGCGGCCGAGCGGTGTCGAGCTGCGCGTGATCCGCTCGGACCTTCCGCTGCCCCAGCTCGCGGATAAGCCGACCCATCGGCTGCGCGTGGGCGGCGGCGTGTCCGAGCTGGCGGTCCTGCACAGCTCGCTGCCGCTGCTCGCGAAGTCTTTCCAGCCGACTGATCAGCTGCGCTACTTCCTTTTGCGCGACACGCAGGCTGTGCACGAGCCGCTCCAGTGCGAGCGCATGTTCGTTCCGTTCCTCTACACCGAGGGGCGGTCCGGGCCCGACGAACTGATGCCCATCCCGAGCGCCGAAAGCCCAGACCTCGCGCGCGTGCTGGAACCGTCGCTGGCGGCGGTCGCGAAGGCCCAGTCGGAACTGGAGTCCAGCAGCACGAAGGTTCTTGAAGGCATCGAAGTCACGGGTGGGGCGCTGCTCATGCTGGTCCCGCCGTTCATGCTCTTCATTCTGTTCGCCATCTCGCTCGTGCTGAGGCGGCTGCGCAGCCTCTCGACGCTGTCCACGTCGATGCGCCTGGCGCTGTTCGGCCTGCCGAGAGTGTCCGCCCGGCTGTCGCCGGTCGATGGCCGCGTCCTGCGCTGGACCGAGCGGGGGCTGCGCGCCGTCGCGCTGTCGGTCCCGGTGTTGGCCACGCCGCTCGCGCTCGCGCTCAGTCCTTGGTTGCTGCTACTGCCTGCCCGGGGCGGCATCCCGCCGGCCGCGCTGGTTGACACGCCATGGATCCTCCAGTCTGCGGAACTGCTGGCGCACGAGCCCGTGTGGGTGCTGCTGCTGCTGGCGAGCCTGGCGGTGTCGGCCCACATCCTGTGGCTGATATTCGCGCCGACCCGTCCGCCCGCCCAACCGGCGCCCGCGACGGCGTGCCTGCGGATCGAGCGTCCGTCCGCCGGCGACTTTCCGTTCTACCGCGGCCAACCGGTCGCGGTGTCCGGGGCCCGGTGGGTCATCGTGCTGGCCAGCGTCGCGCTCGGCTTCGCTGCGCTGGCCGCGCCGATGTCGTGGAGCGCCACGACGCTCGGTGGTTTGGCCAGAGCGACCTTGTTCTTCGGCATGCCGCTCGCGGCGCTCGCCCTGGCGGCGGGAGGCGCCTGGACGGCCATCTTCCGTCGCCCGAGGCTGCGCGACCTTGGCTGGGTGATCGGCCTGGCCCTGCTGAACATCGTGGTCACGGCGTTGGTCACCGTGCTTGCGCGCGGTGTGGTCGACCTGAACGTCAATCCCGTCGGCCAGATGCTGGTGGGGGCCCCCGGCGACGAACGCTTCCTATTCTTCCTCGGCACGCTACCGCAGCTGTTCGGCGAGGAGCTGGTCTCGGTGCTGCTTTTCCTGGCCCTGCTGTGGCTGTGTCACGGCCGGCTCGGCCTATCGCGCGGGAGGTCGCTGGCCTTCGCCTGGCTCGGTGCCGCCCTGGTCTTTGGCGCGTTGCACCTGCCCTCCTACGGCTGGGACCTCGCGCGGTGCTTCGTCGTCATCGGTAGCGCTCGCCTGGTGCTACTGGCCGGCTACGTGGCGACGAAGAACATCTGGGTCTCGACCGGCGCTCACGTCGTCAACGACTGGCTGCTGATCGGTGTGCTGCTGTTGACGCAGTCGGCCGGGGAGGTAAGGTTTTGAAGCATCCCCGCAGTGCGGCGGCGCAAGCGACGTTAGGCCACGGACACGATCCGGTTGCGGCCCGCCTGCTTCGCCCGGTACAGCCGGCGGTCCACCAGATCGATGAATCTGTGGGTCCTGGCCCGCCGTTGGGATCGCCGTGCCCACGCCCATGCTGACCGTCTGCAACTGGCCGAGGGGCGAGTTGCCCTGCAGGATTGGGCCCTTGAACACAGCCTGCCGGCAGCGGTCGGCGACGGCGGCGGCCGCGGCCTCGTCGCTGGCGGGCAGCAGCACGAACTCCTCGCCGCCGTAGCAGGCAAGGAAGTCGCGCGGGCCGCTGGTCGTGGCGGCCAGCGTTTGGGCCACGCGGCGCAGGCAGTCGTCTCCTTCGAGGTGGCCGAGCAGATCGTTGAAGCGCTTGAAGCAGCCGACGTCGAACGAGGGCAGCGATAGCGGCTGCGTGATGCGGCGCTCCAGCCGCTTGCGGCGGGCTTCCTTGTGGCTGTATTCGCGTTCGACCGTCAGCTTTGCGGCGGCCAGATCCGGCCGACGTATGTCGCCGGTGGGTCGTCCAGCGCCGGTCAGGTGCCGGCGATGACGGGCAGCACTACGACGTAGAGCGGACGGCCGGAAGGCGACGTCGCCTAAGCAACGCATCGCTGACCCTTGCCGTCGGCTGCTCAGCGGCTCTAGCCGGCCACAACCTGCTGACGGCTAAGGACGGCTCTTCGTTACCGTAGAGTTGGACTGGGCGCCGGAGCGTCGGGTTTCGTTGGTACTTGCTGGTCTGGTACTGAACCCGCAAAATGACGTGAACTTCGAGCCTTGGAGCAATGCTATGCGTTCGATGGAACAGTTCAGGGAAGACTTTGTCAGCTTGGTTAGCGCGCATGACCTGAATCAACGGTTTGGCTTGACGCGGGTGCGTCTCCATCCACAGCTTCCGCGTGGCTGCGCCTACCTTGAATCTGAGAACGTAGATCGAACCTTGAGCATCCAGGTTGTCCCCGATGGGGAATTCCCAGGAACAATCAATGCTGCGTGGTATCTCCGGGACCATGACGTCTCGGGGCCGTCGCTAGTCAAGGTTCAGCCCTGCGCGCACCAAGTACCGTACGAAGGCTACGACCCTGTGCTGTCCGACCCATGTGACTACCCCGAGTTTGCCGACGCGTTTGTCGACTTGTTGCGGCGCTATCGCTTGGGATCAGCGTATGGGTTGTCACTGGTGCATCGTCACTTCGACATGAGCGACGATGAAGTGCTGTTAGAGACACCTGTGGACGCGGTGTCCGCCACCATCGCAGTCGTCCCGCGGCATTGTGTCAGCGCTCACGCAGCCCTAGTTTGGCGCGTTGAGCGGTCGCGTGCACAGGGTCCCGTCCTGAAGCCGATGCATTTCAGTACCGCGGCGTACGACGTTTAGAGCCACGCAGAAGGTCCTTGCCAACATGCAAGACCCAAAGAGCGTCGTCTTTCGCGACGGCGAAGACTTTCCTTCCCAGTTCCGACAGATCTCTTCCCCGCGTGCTGGCCTCGGGTTCTTGGTGTCCATTGCATTCTTTGCGTGCATAGTTCTGCTGAACATCGTTAGAGACAACCAGCTTTATGCGGCGCCTGCAGACAGCATCTTGGCAACGTTGTTGGGATTGCAGTTGCTGAGTACAGATGCTGCGTTTACGTTACTCGCTGCCCTGCTAGCCGGATATCTTGGATATCGCCAATTCTCGCTATCACAGCTGCCGTTTCTGAGCTACAACGGATTCCGAAGTGCGAACTCCACCTTGGACAAGGCCGAGGGCCAGCGGTTCTACACTGTCGTTCTGCGAAATGGGGGCGGCGGCCCCGCTCGGATTCGAAGCACAAAATATCGCGTGAAGAATGTCGACGGAACCTTTTGCTATGGATCTGACTACGCTGCAGTAATGCACTTCCTAGGTGAGAAGGGGCTAATTGAAGGTAAGGACTTCATGCTATATCGCCTTAGTCCAGGGGAGACAATTCGTGCAGGCGGCGATTGGCTCTTGCTCGAGATCGTGGAATCCGTGGCGCGGCGACAGATTCTGGCGCTGGACGTCGCGATCGAAGTCAACAGTGTTGTCGGCGGCGTGTTTAGTCGGGAGATCTACTGCATCCCACGTCGCTGGGTTCGCCAGAGAGAGGGCGCGGCTCCGGAAGTTGGTGGCGCGCTACCAACTGTGGCTGAATCCCCTACCGAGCCTCTGACAGGGCACCCCGCTGCGCTCACGGGCAGTCTCGCGCCGCCTGCTGCCACCGCTCCAGCAGGATGTCCTACGGCTCAGTAAGACTAGTCTGGCGAAATGCAGTTGCCCTCAGTGCGCGGCTTCGATACGAGCCCGATTCAAATCGATGACGCGGAAAACTGGGCCACGTACGCTTGTCTCGAAGTGGTCAAGGCTTTAAGCAGTTCCACATTGAGCAGCGTAGAGGATGTGAGGGCCCATATTGAGCGCTCGCAGAGTGTCCTGCCAGGTTTACCTACTAGGTTTGCGCTGCGAGTTCCAGGCAATGCGGCCATAGTGTCGACGGTTGGATTTCACACCATATCCTTGACCAATGGAACGGCAGAAGTGAGTTACGACGTCACGCCGTCGTACTGGGGTAGAGGCATAGCTACGGCGGCGTGTCGCGCCGCGACGCGATGGGCGTTCGAAACTGCCGGCTGGCATCGTGTTCAGGCCACAATGCTCCCTGCAAACGTGCCTTCTCGCCGCGTAGTGGAGAAGTGCGGATTTCTCAGAGAGGGTCTCGTACGCAATCTCAGGCTTGTGCGGGGTCGACCGGAGGATTTCTGGCTCTATTCGGCGATTCCAGGAGAGGTTACGCCGGAGGCCACGCGGGCACCTGCGGAGTAGCCCAAACGTCTGCTCCTGACCGTGGAGTTCGGCGCGACGACCAACAGCGCGAACAGCGTCGCTCCACCCACGGAAAATAGACTTGGGTCTCTTCGCACCCGCAATCGACGCACCGGCAGTTTTCGTAGCGCAGGTGTCGCACGACTTTCGGCGTCCAAGCGCCACCGGGCGCACTAGCCCCATCCTCACCCAGGCCACGCGACGGCAACATCTCCCACGTTTCCACACGAGGCTCAGCGTGGTCACCCTCCACACGTACATACACCTGTCCGTCGGACGACAGCATGGCGCGCATCGCCGGATCAGCAAAAACGGGAGGCAGGAGTTCCGAGCCGGGAGCCGGCATATTCTCGTGAGCACAGATCTCCGTGGCGACTCGACTCGACCATCGCCTACTTTCCCTTGCTGCCCTGCTTCTCCGAGGTAGATCCAACAACTAGGAACTCTGCCGGAAGCCCGAGTTCCTCACGAAACTCGCGCACCTTGAGCTCCTCGTGTGAGCGTCGGATCAGTTCTTCTTCGCTTGATTCGAAATCGAGCACAGACTGGCGCATGGCCGATCCCCATGTGCTACCGACTAGAAAGCCGAGCGAGAACAGCAGAATCAGTCCCGACACCCGTGTCGATGCGGCCTGATTCACAGCCTTCCCCACCAGCACCGCTGCAACTGCCCCTAGTAGAGTGAGTACGGCCGGCACGACTGCCGCGACGGCCGATTCGCGACTCAAGCCCGTCAAGTATCCGGACACCAGACCCAGAAGCAAGAATGCAGTCAGAGGCAAGACAATTGCCCCGGGGGCAGTAACAGCCGGCTTGGCGAACCGCAAAAAGGTGTAGATCGCGAGACCAGCCAGCGTAGCGAGCGCGGGGATAGGCACCAGCGTCCACCATAGCGTCCAGTCGGTGAGATAGGCCGGAATCATGCCCTAAGGTCGGGAGTCTTCTTGACAGGTTGGTTTGCTGTCGTACCGGGTCTCGGACGAGTCGAGAGTTCAGTGATCGCACTGTCGACACACCCCTTGAGCACGGAGATCTCCCCGTCCTTCAAGCCGGCGGGACCGTTGCTCGCATAGGCCGCAGCCAACCGCCGGCACTCCGGACCTTGCTGCTCCAACCGAACTAGCGGCTTCCTTGCAGACGCTGAGCCTGCCGCACTCGCAGGACCTGAACCGGGCGCTTGCCACGTCTTGTCATCAATGCACTTCCGCATTCGCGCGTGATCCACCAGAGGCATGAGTGCGGGTTCGTCGCGGAATGCAGCCGCAAGCGCAGGACAATTCGGAGCTGGCGCAGCTTCGGCCGACACCGCAAAGAGCGCGATCAGGGGTGCAGAGAGGCGGCGCAGCATTCCTTCCTCCTTGTTCGGGCGTGCCGTCTACCCGCGCACCCCAATGGGCGACAGGTGGGACCCCATGATGGGCTCGCCACCGGGCGTGCCCTCGCGCGGTGGACTGCACGGCTTGCAGGGGTCGTTTAGCCCGTCACCGGGCTTGCCGCCTCCCCGCCCCTTGCCGCGCGGGAGGCGGAAGTCGACAGTCTGCCGATGCGGGTACCATGGGAGCAACTGTGGATCGATGTTCTGACAACGGATGACGAGGTCGTCATAGTCGTTGTCGGCGTATGTAGGCCAGTTGTCATCGATGCCCAGGACCACGACCAGCCCGTCGTCGACGTCGAAGGTCGTGGTTCGGCGGATGACGCGGCTCGGCTGCCAACCCGAGTTGACGTTGTCGTTCCACTCGAGGGTCAAGGTCCACTCGGCGCCCGAGATCTGCAGCCGGGGACTGCTGACATCACCTGGGTAGACACCATCGACCCGGTCGGAGCCGCTCACGATGTAGCGCTGCGAGTACGCCGCGTCCTTGCTGACCACGTCGATCAGCCATGTGCCGTAGAAGGTCTCTGACATGGGTGCCTCGTGGGACTAGACGACAAATGCGTTGCGCGACTCGGAGACCGTTCGCCTCATGGCACCGGAGCCCAGCGTCAGCTCGAGCTTGAGCAGCCAGTTGCCGACCAGAGTCCCGGTGGCCGAATGGTTTCCGCCCAGCGGCAATCCGATCTGGACGGAGGTCGCGCCGGCAGGCGACGTGATGGTCAATGACACCTGCGTCGCCGCCGGGTTGTCCTTGCAGTCCCAGGCGACATCGATCGGCTGCCCCAACCCCGCGGCCCTGGCATCGAAGCGCCAGATGATCGGCCGGACGACCTCGAGGCCAGTGCGTCGCGAGAACGTGCTGGAGAACCCATCGAGACGTCCGTTGGCCGTCACGCGAGACAGCGCACCTCTGAACCTGGCGAGCCCTCCCCCAGGCGCAGCGGGAGAATCCCCGAACAGTCGCTCCGTAACGGCCTGGGTGGCGGTGTGCCGCTGGCCCCAGTGCAGCACGCCCCCGAAGTTCGGATCGTTGGCCACTGTCAGCGCGAAGTTGATAAGTTCCGTCGTACCTCGGACGTCGCGCAAGCCCGCCACCTCGATGGCACAGACGATCTCCGTCGCGGTACCGTTCGGTCGGAAGCGGCGTTGCATGCCGACAAAGGCCTGGGTCGGACGCATGAAGCGCAGTGACGCATAGCCGACGAAGGCCGCCCCGGAAGCCACCTCCTGCGCGATCTCGAAGGCGATGATCGCATCGACGAACGCGACCAGCATTGGATCGGTGATGTCGAAGAAGACCTCGATCGAGTCGACGTTGAAGTTGCAGCTGCGGTCGCGGTAGTCGTGGCCGTCCATGACCGCATAGCTGATCGCCCCGAAGTTATGGTTCTTCTGCTGGTCTTTGAACACCTCGAAGACGATCATCTGCCAGATGAACAGCCCAGCCATCCGTTCCGCCGGATCGGGCCGGTCAAGCAAGGTCGACCGAACATCGTTCATCGTCTCACCGAAGCGATCGCCTCCCGCCGCGGCTGCAGCTGCGATCAGCGCGGCGAGTGCGATGAGCAGGATCGCGAACGCCGCCAGCAACCCGAGCAATGGGGCCACACCGGGGATCACCGCTGCGCCGGCCGCGACTGCCGCGATGGTGGCCCCGATGGCTGCGCCATTGGTCGTGACGAAGTCACGGATCTCGCCAGCGACGACGTTCAGGACCCCCATCACGAAGTCGCCGCTCGTGCAGGCCCGCTCGAGGAAGTTCGGCGGCAGAGACGCGCCCAGCATGGAAGGGTCCGGGCTGTACGCGAACTCGGTCCCGGCCATGTCGAATGTCGGCGCCGCGCGGAACCCGTTGATAACCGGCGGAGTCGGCGCGACCGCGTCTCCACGCCTCGCCCGGCGTCCGGCAGGAAGGGGGTTCACCGCCACGGTGTCGTTGACGCGCGCCGTGTTCCAGCGCTTCGTGACTCCCGCGAGGTGGCGCGTGAAGTTTGCGTGTGGCGTCAGCGAGACGGCCACCTGGAGGAAGCGGTTCGTGCCGCCGGTGGCATGCGGGTCCATGATGTCCCGGTACAGCGTACTGCTTGAGTCGCTGATGAGAACCTTGATCTCTTCCCAGGTGACAGGCGATCCGTCCGCCTTCGTGACGCGCCGCTCCTGGTGCAGGCAATACTGGGGTACCGCCGCCAGGACGACCGAGTAGACGATCCCGAAGCGGCCCGCGCTGATGAGAACGGCGTTGAAGAGGTTGTCGTCGTAGTGCACGAAGAAGTTCGCAGGCCCGCCGAACTGGTCCGTCCCGAACAGCGCGATCAGTGCGTCGCGGTCTGTGAGGCGCTGCCCCAATGGTCCGAGGCGCTCCGGTTCGATCCAATGGTGCTTGCCCCCATCGGCCACGAGGTGAAGCGCCAGCACGCTGTCCGCGATTGGGGGAAGGTCGAAATCTCCGCCATGCGTTCCAGTGTTCAGTGCTCCGAACACGGTCTGGCCACCTGCACCGCCGAGTGTCCGAAATCCCCACGAGCCCAGGAACTCCGCGTTGCCGAACTTGTCCCGCAGTTCGCTGGCAAGGCTCTCCGGCACCGTGTCGCCGGCATCGAGCTCGCTGTAGGCCTGAAACACCCGCTTCCCGGTCTCGAAGTGAATCGGGTAGATCTCGTCGCTCGCATTGCCGAGGATGCCGCTGAACGGTTGCGGTCGAACGTTGGCGAGGGCGGCCTTAAAGGCATGCGAGAGACACCCCGGCACGACGTTGTAGAGCGTGCGATCCATGGCCTGATGCTGTCCCGTCGGATCACTGGTCTCGACGAACACTGAGTCGCTTATGGCCGCCTGCGACAAGGCCCAGTGACTGCCCGCCGCACGAATCCGCTCATGCGCCTTCCGGAAGCGACAGATCTCGATGCACTCCTCGAGGGACCGGGGATAGACCGTCCGCGGCGCACTGGGGACCACGGGCATCGCGACGTCGTCGTGTTTGCGGGTCCAAACTTGGCCCGCCACCTCGTCCAGTGCCATCGTCGCCCCCTCTCGGCGTCCTCGACGGTCACGAGGATCTGAGCGGTGTGCCCAGACAATGTGATTTGGAGAGCGCCGATTGCAGCGTGGCGGCGGGCAGTGCGGGTGTCATCATCAATATTGAGGACTGTCGCCGAATCAAGGCCGGAGTGCGGTGCCTATTGGCAACGCGCTTTTGCCGTTAGAAACTCCGAGCACAAGTTGGCCTTGGGGCGTTGAACTTCCGCTTTGCGGTAGGCATAGCGACGAACCGGTTCTGCATAAAGTTGTCGGACAGCCATGTCTGTCGCGCCAGTTCCCAGATCAGCTGATGCCCCCGCCGCCAGCCTTCCTGGAGTGGCCACTCTTATCCGCGCTGGCTTGAAGGAGCCGAAGGACCAGCTTCCCGTGCGCGGCGCGCTCTCCGAAGTCGCCATCGCAGCGCCGCGAGAGCCCGCGGCTGTGTCAAGCCCTTCGGGATGGGGGCAGGTCTACCCACAAAACGTCGCAAGAGGCCTCTTTCAGGCCTTGCTGAGCCGGTATACCAACACTTCCGCTCACCGAAGCATGCGCGCTCACTCGCACAGAGAGGCTAGCAACACTTTCCTTTCCGGATAGCCCTTCTGATACGACCCCCCGCAGCGCCAGCGGCCCGGCGGAGCCGGTTCCGCGGTGGCCGATTGATCCTTCAAGTTCTGCGCGGTGTGGCCGATAGGCCTGGGATGACCCGTCCCGCCTCCGCCCGCGTCGCCGCCATCGAACACGAGATCGACGCCGCGCGGCGCAACGGCCCGCTGCGCCAGATCGTCGTGCCGCCCTGCCCGGAACTGCTGACCCGCCTGCAGCGGGCACTGGACGCCGCCGAACCCGACCTCAACGAGGTGGCGCGCATCGCGAATGCCGATGTCGCGATGGCCGCCACGCTGATCCGCAACGCCAACGGCGCGATGTTTGCCGGCACCTCGCCGGTGGCCTCGGCCGGCCAGGCGATGAACCGCCTCGGGTTGCGGCAGAGCGCCGCGCTGATGACAGGCTTCCTGGCCCGCAACGCCTTGCCGGTGCGCAGCCCGCAGCTCACCGGCTTCTGGGAGCAGTCGACCCGCCGCGCCCAGGCGCTGGCCTGGATCGCCGGCCAGTTGCCGGGCCTGTCGGCCGACCTGGCCTACAGCTACGGCCTGTTCAGCCACGTCGGGCTGCCGGTGCTGATGCAGAGCGTGCGCGGCTACGCTGCCACGATGATGGAG
>NZ_CALRZC010000021.1:0-61650 GCF_943372545.1 Variovorax sp. YR752
CCCGCGCAGGCGATGCCACCGGCGCTGTCGAGGTGGCGGTCTCCAATGCCAGATGGTGCGGTTCGATGGCCGTCCAGCGCGAGCCGCGCGGCTGTTCCCTGAACGCCCGCAGCGACGCACGGCTGATCACATGCTCGAGCTCGCGCACGTTGCCCGGCCAGCCGTGCGCCAGCAGGGCGGCCTTCGACGCCGGCGAGAGCCGCAGGTTGCGCGCGCCCAGCCGGTGCTGGTTCTCCTCGAGAAAGCTGCCGGCCAGCACGAGCACGTCGCGCCCGCGTTCGCGCAGCGGCGCCACGACGAGCGGATAGACCGACAGCCGGTGGTACAGGTCGGCACGAAACCGCCCCTGCGCAATCGCTGCGGGCAGGTCGCGGTTGGTGGCCGCGATCACGCGCACGTCGACCTTGTGCATGCGGTCGCTGCCGGGCCGCTGCACCTCGCCGCTTTGCAGCACGCGCAGCAGCTTGGCCTGCACGCTCAGCGGCAGCTCGCCGACCTCGTCGAGAAAGAGCGTGCCGCCATCGGCGATCTCGAACTTGCCGTCGCGGTCCTGCACGGCGCCGGTGAACGCGCCGCGCTTGTGGCCGAAGAGTTCGCTGTCGGCCAGCGTCTCGGGCAGCGCCGCGCAGTTGACCTGCACCAGCGGCTGCTCGCTGCGCCGCGAGCGCGCGTGCAGGCGCTGCGCGACGAGGTCCTTGCCGACGCCGGTTTCGCCGAGCAGCAGCACCGTGAGGTCGGACACGGCGACGGTGTCGATCTCGTCGCACAGCTGCTTCATCGCCGGGCTGCTGCCCAGCAGCTCGCGGGGCGCGCCGCGGCCTGCGCGCAGCGCCTGTGCGACGGCCTGCTCGCGCATCGCGCGCGCCTGCATCTCGCGGATCGTGTGGGCGGCTTCGATGCCCGTTTCGACGAGGGTGACCAACGCCTCCATCTGCGCCGGGCTCACGGCATCGAAGGCGTGCGGTTCCAGGGCATCCAGCGTGAGCAGGCCCCAGAGGGCGCCGCGCAGGCGCAGCGGCGCGCCCATGCAGTCGTGCACCGGCAGGATGCCCGGCTGGCCGGCGACGAGGCCGTCGTAGGGGTCGGGCAGGTTGCTGTCGTGGGCGAAACGCAGGCCCCGTTCGCTGCCGAGCAGGCGTGCGAAACGCGGGTGGGCGGCGACGGGAAACTGGCGCCCGAGGGTTTCATCGCTCAGTCCGTCGACCGCGACGGGCTTCAGCACATCGACGTCGAGCTGCAGCAGCGCGGCGGCATCGCAGCGGACCAGTCCACGCGCGGCGGCGAGCAGCGATCGGTAGCGGGCGGCCTCGGCTTCGGGCTCGGGCGGCGGGGCCTCGGTGGTCGAATTGACACGTATCGTGGTCATAAATACAACGCTGAAGTTGTGGTGAATTTGACCACACCTGATAAATCCCCAATGGCGTCAAGCACTTGCAACGGCCTTCCGGCTGGCACGGATCGTGAGATGACAAAGGCATCTCAACAGAGGAAGCGCCAGACCATGAACCCGCAAACCATCGCCATCGTCAAGTCCACCGTGCCCGCGCTGAAGGCCCACGGCGAGGCCATCACCAGCCACTTCTACAAGATCATGTTCGAGGGCCATCCGCAGGTGAAGGCCTTCTTCAACGAAGCGCACCAGGCCGCGGGCACGCAGGCGCGCGCGCTGGCGGGGGCCGTCATCGCCTACGGCGCGCACATCGACCGGCTGGACGAGATCGCCGGCGCCCTGCCCCGGATCATCCAGAAGCACGCGGCGCTGGGCGTGCTGCCCGAGCACTACCCGATCGTCGGCCACTACCTGCTGCGCGCCGTGAAGGAGGTGCTCGGCGATGCCGCGACCGACGAGGTGATCGCCGCGTGGGGCGAGGCCTATGAATCGCTGGCGGGGCTGCTCATCGCGGCGGAAGAAGCCGTCTACAGCGCCAACGCGGCGCAACCCGGCGGATGGCGCGGCACGCGCGAGTTCCGTGTGGCGCGCCGCGAAGACGAAAGCGAGGTCATCACCTCGTTCTACCTGGAGCCCGTGGACGGCGGCGCGCTGCTGGCCTTCTCGCCGGGGCAGTACCTCACGCTGGTGCTGGAGATCGACGGCCAGCCGGTGCGGCGCAACTACTCGCTGTCCGACGCACCGGGCAAGCCGTGGTACCGCATCAGCGTGAAGAAGGAAGAAGGCGGTCGCGCCTCGAACTGGCTGCACGAGGCGGCCGTGATCGGCACGCGGCTGCAGGCGCAGGCACCGTGCGGCGACTTCGTGCTGCAGCCCGCCGGCGAGCAGGCACGTCCGCTGGTGCTGGTGACGGGCGGCGTGGGCATCACGCCCGCGATGAGCATGCTCGAATCGATGGCGCACACGGGCCGGCCGGTGCACTTCGTTCATGCGGCACGGCACGGCGGTGCGCATGCGTTCCGCGCCCGCGTCGACGCGCTCGCGCAGCGGCATGCGAACGTGAAGCCGCTGTATGTCTACGACGCGCCGCGCGACACCGACACGCCGCACGCGACCGGTTTCGTCACCCGCGAGCTGCTGGCCGGGCTGCTGCCGGAAGACCGCGACGTCGACCTGTACTTTCTCGGGCCGAAGCCGTTCATGAAGGCGGTGTACGCCAACGGGCTGGCGCTCGGCGTGCCCAAGCAGCAGCTTCGCTACGAGTTCTTCGGGCCGCTGGAAGCCCTGGAAGCCTGAGGGAAGCAAAGCCCTGCGCTGAAACGGTCGCGGGCTGGTCTCACAATGCGCGCTGTCCGCTTGAACAACCGCATTGATCCAAGGAGATTCCATGAAGGCCCAGAACATCCTCCAGACCATCGGCAACACGCCGCACATCCGCATCAACCGTCTGTTCGGTCACGCGAAGCAGCAGGTCTGGATCAAGTCGGAGCGCGCCAACCCCGGCGGCTCGATCAAGGACCGCATCGCGCTCGCGATGGTCGAAGACGCCGAGCAGAGCGGCGCGCTGAAGCCCGGCGGCACGATCGTCGAACCGACCTCGGGCAACACCGGCATCGGCCTGGCGATGGTCGCGGCCGTCAAGGGCTACAAGCTGATCCTGGTGATGCCCGATAGCATGTCGGTCGAGCGCCGCCGCCTCATGCTGGCCTACGGCGCCACCTTCGACCTCACGCCGCGCGCCGGCGGCATGAAGGCCTCGATCGCCCGCGCCGAGGAAATCGTGGCCGGCACGCCCGGCGCATGGATGCCGCAGCAGTTCAACAACCCCGCGAACGTCGACGTGCACGTGCGCACCACGGCCGAAGAAATCGCGGCCGACTTTCCCGACGGCATCGACGTGCTCATCACCGGCGTGGGCACGGGCGGCCACATCACCGGCGTGGCGAAGGTGCTCAAGAAGAAGTGGCCCAAGCTGCAGGTGTTCGCGGTGGAGCCCGTGGCCTCGCCCGTGATCTCGGGCGGCGCACCGGCACCCCACCCCATCCAGGGCATTGGCGCGGGCTTCATTCCGAAGAACCTCGACACCTCGCTGCTCGACGGCGTGCTGCAGGTCGACGCCGAACCGGCGCGCGAAATGGCGCGCCGCTGCGCGGTCGAGGAAGGCATCCTGGTCGGCATCTCGTCGGGCGCAACGCTCGCGGCCATTGCGCAGAAGCTGCCCTCGCTGGCGCCCGATGCGGTGGTGCTGGGCTTCAACTACGACACGGGCGAGCGCTACCTGTCCGTCGAGGGCTTCCTGCCCGCGTAATCTGGCTCGCCCCCAGGCTACGCGCACTTCGTGTCGCTTCTCCAACCCCCTACCGGGGGCAACACCAGCGGCCCGGCAAAGCCGGTTCCGCGGTGTTCCAGCATGGCGACGTTAAAATGCCCGGCTGCTTGATAACCACAAGCCCCACGACATGCTGCGAATCTCCGAACTCAAACTCCCGCTCGACCACGCGCCTGACGCGCTGGTCACCCTGATCGCCCGAACGCTCGACGTTCCGCCTGAAGCGATCGCCTCCCACACCGTCTACAAGCGCAGCTTCGACGCCCGCAAGGTCGACCTGCTCACGGTCTACATCTGCGACGTGCAGCTGGCCGACGCGGCGCTCGAAGCCGCGCTGCTCGCCAAGCACGCCAGCCACCCGCACATCCAGCCCGCGCCCGACATGCGCTACACGCCGCCGGGCCATGCGCCTGCTGATCGAGATGACGCGACGCGCCCCGTGGTGATCGGCTTCGGCCCCTGCGGCATCTTCGCGGCGCTGATGCTCGCGAAGATGGGCTTCAAGCCCATCGTGCTCGAACGCGGCAAGACCGTGCGCCAGCGCACCCGCGACACCTGGGGCCTGTGGCGCAAGAGCGTGCTCAACCCCGAGTCGAACGTGCAGTTCGGCGAAGGCGGCGCCGGCACCTTCTCGGACGGCAAGCTCTACAGCCAGATCAAGGACCCGCGCTTTCTCGGCCGCAAGGTGATGGAAGAGTTCGTGAAGGCCGGCGCGCCGCCCGAAATTCTGTACGTCGCCCATCCGCACATCGGCACCTTCAAGCTGGTGAAGGTGGTCGAGAACATCCGCGAGCAGATCGTCGCGCTCGGCGGCGAGATCCGCTTCGAGCAGCGCGTGACTGACGTGCAGATCGAAGACGGCCCCACCGGCAAGCACTTGCGCGGCCTCACCGTGCTCGACCAGACGACGGGCCAGAGCAGCGAGCTGCGCGCCGACCACGTCGTGATGGCGCTGGGCCACAGCTCGCGCGACACCTTCGAGATGCTGCATGCGCGCGGCGTGTACATCGAGGCCAAGCCCTTCTCGATCGGCTTCCGCGTCGAGCACCCGCAGGGACTGATCGACCGCGCCCGCTGGGGCCGCCATGCGGGCCATCCGCTGCTGGGCGCGGCCGACTACAAGCTGGTGCACCACGCGAGCAACGGCCGCTCGGTCTACAGCTTCTGCATGTGCCCCGGCGGCACCGTGGTCGCGGCCACCAGCGAGCCGGGCCGCGTGGTCACCAACGGCATGAGCCAGTACTCGCGCAACGAACGCAACGCCAATGCCGGCATCGTGGTGGGCATCGACCCGAAGGACTTCCCGGGCGATGCGCTCGCAGGCATCGCGCTGCAGCGCCAGCTCGAAAGCAACGCCTACGTGCTCGGCGGCAGCAACTACCACGCGCCCGGCCAGTTGGTGGGTGACTTCATCGCCGGCAAGCCGTCGACCGCACTCGGCAGCATCATCCCGTCGTACAAGCCCGGCGTGACGCCGACCGACCTGCACCAGGCCCTGCCCGCCTACGCCATCGAGGCGATGCGCGAGGCCTTTCCCGCCTTCGGTCGCAAGATCAAGGGCTTCGACACGCACGACGCCGTGCTCACCGGCGTGGAAACGCGCACCTCGTCGCCGATCCGCATCACGCGCGGCGACGACCTGCAGAGCCTGAACGTGCGCGGCCTCTACCCGGCCGGCGAAGGCGCGAGCTACGCGGGCGGCATTTTGTCGGCCGGCGTGGACGGCATCAAGGTGGCCGAGGCCGTGGCGCGCAGCGTGCTCGGCAGGGCTGTTTGAGTTTGATGATGCACTTTCAGCGCCCCACCACCGGCCAGCTGGCCGTCGCCACGCTGGCGATGGCCGCCGTGGTGCTTGCGTCCAACATCCTCGTGCAGTTCGCCATCAACGACTGGCTCACCTGGGGCGCCTTCACCTACCCGGTGGCCTACCTCGTGAGCGACCTCGTCAACCGGCGCTTCGGCCCCGGCATGGCGCGGCGCGTGGCCTGGGTCGGTTTTGCGGTGGCCGTGGCGGTGTCGCTGCTGCTCGCACCGGCGCGCATCGCCGCCGCCTCGGGCCTGGCCTTCATCGCTTCGCAGCTGCTCGACATCCGCGTGTTCGACCGCCTGCGCCGCGGCCTCTGGTGGCGCGCGCCGCTGGTGGCTACGGTGATCGCGGCCGTGCTCGACAGCATCGTCTTCTGGGGCATCGCCTTCGCAGGCACCGACGGCCCCTGGCTCACCTGGGCGCTCGGCGACCTGGGCGTGAAGCTCGGTGTCGGCGTGCTGATGCTGTTGCCGTTCCGGCTGCTGATCGGCCGCACGGCCGCGCGCACCGCGACCCTGAGCCATTGAGAGCCATGATGTCCAACGACGATTTCCACTACTACGAACCCGCCAAGGGTCACGGCCTGCCGCACGATCCGTTCAATGCGATGGTCGGCCCGCGTCCCATCGGCTGGATCTCGTCGCAGGACGAGAACGGCGTGCTCAACCTCGCGCCCTACAGTTTTTTCAACGCCTTCAACTACACGCCGCCGATCGTCGGCTTCGCGAGCATCGGCGCCAAGGACAGCCTGCACAACATCCGCCAGACCCGCGAGTTCGGCTGGAACCTCGCCACGCGCCCGCTGGCCGAGCGGATGAACCAGTCGTGCGCGGCCGTGCCGCCCGAAGTGAACGAGTTCGAGCTCGCGGGCCTCACGCCGGTGGCGTCGAATCAGATCGCCGCGCCGCGCGTGGCCGAGAGCCCCGTGTCCTTCGAATGCCGTCTCACGCAATTGATCCAGCTCGAAGGCGTCGATGGCGTGCCGGTGCAGACCTGGCTCGTGCTTGGCGAAGTGGTGGGCGTGCACATCGCGCGCCACCTGCTCAAGAACGGCATCTACGACACCGCAGCGGCGCAGCCCATCCTGCGCGGCGGCGGTCCGGCCGATTATTTCGAGATCAGCGCCGACAATATGTTCAGGATGTTCCGGCCCCGTTGAGAAGGTGTGAACGAACCCGCCATGCCCGCTCATCCCACCCAGGCGCACCCGCTCGGCGTTGCAAATGCTCGCCATAGCCCAAGCTATGGCTGCGCTTTGCGCCTTGATCGAGCGCGCCCGGGCGGGCTGCTCGGGCACGCCGGATTCATTCACACCTTCTGCCCGCGGGCAACCGGCTTTCTGTTGTTCCTCTTTCCATCCCATCGCGCCCACCGCCGATCCCACGTATGACCGACGCATCCACCGCCGCCCCGAACACGAACGCGCGCAACGCACGGCGCCCGCGCCAGGACCTGGCCGAGCAGCTGCAACAGCTGAAGACGGGCGCGGGCCCCGACGCAGGCGCTGACGCGTCGGCTGCGCAGCCCGCTTCCGAGCCACAGCAGCAACAACAACAACGCCCGCCGCGGGCGAAGCAGCAGCGCCCGCAGGGGCAGCAGCAGCCTCAGCAGGGGCGCAAGCCGCGCGGCCCGCAGCAGCAGCAACAACAGCCGGAAACCCAGCGCGCACCGCGCAAGGTCAACCCGGTGCTCGAGCGCCTGTTCGCGCTGTACCCGCAGCTCTTCGGCGCACGCTTCGTGCCGCTCAAGCTCGGCGTGTACGAAGAGCTGATCGCGCGCCATCCCGAAGACTTCAAGGCCGAAGACCTGAAGGTCGCGATGGGCCAGCATGCGCGTTCCACGCGCTACCTGGAGAGCGTGGCCGCCGGCCATGCGCGCCATGACCTCGACGGCAACGCGCTCGACCCAGTCGCGCCCGAGCACGTGCACCACGCCATCCTCGAGCTGCACCGCCGCCGCTCGCACCGCAACCCCGGCGAAGACCTGCGCCCGCAGCTGGTGACGCGCATCGCCAAGGCCATCGAAGCCTCGGGCCTCGACCACGAGGCGTATGCCGTGCTGGTGCGCTCGCGCGACGCCAACACCAACGCCATCGTCGACGAAGCCCTGGCCGAACTCGCCCAGCAGGCCGCCAAGCGCGAAGCCCTGCTGCGCGCCTTCGAAGCCAGCGGCCGCAGCGAACAGGAGTTCGCCGACATGTACGGCATGAAGCCCGCCGACGTGACGCGCACGCTGCAGCGAGTGCGTGACGATCAGAAGCGGGCAGCGGCGGCGGCAGAAGCTGCCGCGGCTGCTGCGGCAGCAGCACCAGAACCGGAAGCGACTGAAGTGCAAGCCGCTGCGCCCGAAGCAGAAGCCGCCCCGGCCGCGCCCGAAGCGCCCACCGCGGACTGACGCCACGCGCCAGTCCCAACGAAAAAAGCCGCCACATCACTGTGGCGGCTTTTTTCATGGCGACGGCGTTGGCCGTCTCTGGCAGTTGGCTCAGCGCGCGTTCTGCAGCGCTGCAATACGCTCTTCGATCGGCGGATGCGTCGCAAACAGCTTGCCCATCGCGCCCGTGATGCCCATGGCTTCGACCGCCTTCGGCAGTTCGCCGGCCGGCAGGCCGCCCAGGCGGGCGAGCGCGTTCATCATCGGCTGGCGATTGCCCATGAGGGCGGCGGCGCCGGCGTCGGCGCGGAACTCGCGCTGGCGCGAGAACCAGGCCACCACGATCGCGGCGGCAAAACCGAGCACGATGTCCAGCACGATGGTGCTCACGTAGTAGCCGATGCCGGGGCCCGACGAGCGGTCGTCGCCGCGGCGCAGGAAGCTGTCGACCGCGTAGCCGATCACGCGCGAGAGGAACACGACGAACGTGTTCATCACGCCCTGGATCAGCGTCATGGTGACCATGTCGCCGTTGGCGATGTGCGCGACTTCGTGGCCGATGACGGCCTCGACCTCTTCGCGCGTCATGCCCTGCAGCAGGCCTGTGGACACGGCCACGAGCGACGAGTTCTTGAACGCGCCGGTGGCGAAGGCATTGGGCTCGCCCTCGAAGATGCCGACCTCGGGCATGCCGATGCCGGCCTTGTCGGCGAACTTGCGCACCGTGCCGACGATCCAGGCCTCGTCGGGCGACTGGGGGTTGTCGATCATGCGCAGGCCGGCCGTCCACTTGGCCATGGGCTTGCTGATGAGCAGCGAGATGATCGCGCCGCCGAAGCCCATGATCAGCGCAAAGCCGAGCAGCGCCGTGAGGTTGAGGCCGTTGGCCGTGAGGAAGCGATTGACGCCGAGCAGGCTGGCGACCACGCCGAGCACCGCGACGACCATCACGTTGGTCAGGACAAACAGAAGGATACGTTTCAAGTTGAATTCTCCGTGGGGAAATCTGCCACCTAGATAAGGGCCCCGGGGCCCTCTTCAAGCCGCGCGCGACGGGGAGGCCCTCGGTGTTGCATCCGGTGGAGCCATGATAGGAGCAAAAGTTCTGGCGCCCCGATATTCCCCGCCGGAGTCAAGGCCTGTCAGAAAAGGCCGGTGGCGCCCGGTGCCGGGCGGGTGGCGATGTCAGCGTCGAGCCGGGCGCGGCGGCGGCTGTCCTGCGTCCAGCGCAGCGCAAACAGCACGCCGTTGACCAGCACCAGCCCCGCGGCGAACAGCCACCACAGCACGTGCGCGCCCGCAGCGGTCATGCGCGAAGCATCGAGGCTCGGGTCGATGCGCACCCACGGCGTGCCGGCAGCGTCCTTGCCGCTGGCGGTGACCAGGCCTTCGAGCGTGAAGGGCTTCAGGCCTTCCGCAGTGGCGTTGCGCTGCAGGCGAGCCCAGCGGGCGAGCAGGGAACTGTCGGTATCGCTGTCGTCTTCGGTGACGTCGGGCGCGCCCGCGGTCGCGCCCGGCACATCGTCGTTGCCTTCGCCGGGCTGCTGCACCGGCGCGTTGTCGATGCGCATGGAAGACGCCAGCAACACGCCGCCCTGGGCGGGCACGATGGCAGGACGCGCGGCCTCGATCTTCGCGGCCACCACGCTGTCGACCGCTTGCGCCAGCGCACGCTGCACGGACGCCAGCTGTTGGCGCGACAGGATGAGGTCGGCGTTCTCCTGGCCTGCTGCTGCGCTCGTGGCCAGTGCCTGCCAGGTGTTCACCGGCGTGTCGACGCCGTCCTTGTCGACCGTGGCGTCGATGGCGCGCACGAGCTCGCGCTGCAGGCGTTCGCAGGCGGCGGGCGACAGGCCGGCGGCGTCCTTGCAGGCGGCGTCGATCATCGCCACCGAGCGGTCGAAGCCGCGCACGGTCAACGGCACGCTCTCGCGCGCACGGTAGGCCGCGAGCGGGTCGGAGGCCTGTCCGCCCATCTGCTGCATGCGCAGCATCGCGATCAGGCTGGCCATCGCGTGGTTCTCGGTCGCGCGAAGGAAGCCGGGCTCGCCGAGCGCCAGCACGCTGGGCGGGATGTCCAGTGCGGGGACGACGGGTGCGGTGCCGTTCCAGCGCACGGACGTGCAGTCGATGACCGGCACGCCGCGGGTGGTGTGTTCTTCGCCACGGCCATTCATGTCGATCTCGCACCGGCCCTGGCCTTCCATGCGCGCGCGGCTGCCCCATCGCGGCAACTTGTCGGCGAGTTGCCCTGCATCGCCATAGGTGGCCGTGGCGCCGCCGTTCGTGAGCCATTGCGCAGCGAGTGCGGCTTCGCCGCGCGGGTCGGGCGCCGACAGCACGACCGCGCCGATGGCGAGCAGGCCGATGACCAGATGCAGCAGGTGCCGGCCCCAGTACGCGGGCCGGAAACGCCGCCATTCGTCGGCCACCGACCACTTCGAACCGAAGCTCACGGCGCTGAAGTCGCTGGTGCGCAGCTCGGCTTCGATCACCTCGCCGTAAGGGACCGACGCCGTCGTGCGCCAATGCGAAGGCAGCACCAGGCTCAGCTTGTCGCCGATGAAGAGCCCCACGTTCTGCACCGACGCGTTGCTGGCGTTGACCACCGCGATCTGGTTGAGCATGCCGCGCACGCGGTTCACCGGCTGCGGTTGCCGCGCAGGCGCCGTTGCCGGCGGCGTGCGCACGAACAGCCACGCGGCCCACAGGCCCGCGAGCCCGCCTGCGCCCATCAGGTAGACGCTCACCGCTTGCGTGGCGTCCCAGGTGGCGACCCACAACAGCACGAAGGCAAGCAGCCAGGCGAAGGCCGAGGCCCAGCCGCCGCGCCCCATGCGGCTCTCGACCTCTTCGGGCGTTTCGGTGCGCTGGCTCAGGATGTCGACCTCGCCGCGCTGGTAGCGCGCATTCGGGTCGGTCGCGATCGAGGCGGCCACGGCTTCGGGCATGGCCGCGCCGGTGTCTGCGCCGACTTCATCCAGCGACGGGAGCGCACCGATCTCGCCGCGCTTCCATTGCTGGTCCTGCGCCTGCTGGCGCTGCGCGCGCTGCCGGCCTTCGAACAGATCGAAGCCGTTCAGGCGGATCACGACGGCGGACTTTCCGGCCAGCACCACCAGCGCCTGGTTGTGCGGCTCGATGTAGTCGATGGCGTCGTAGGGCAGCAGCACATCGACGTCGCCGATGGTGTCGTGCTCGGTGGACGAGCCCTGCGTCGACAGGCCATGGCGCAGGAACGCACCGCTGAGTTCGCGCACGTTGTCGTCAACCGTGAGCTTCTGCCCCATCAGGAAGGGTTGCAGTGCCGATTTTTCTTCGTCGGTGATGCGGCGCAGCACCGGCGCATTGCGGAAGTCTTTCAGGGCACTCCGGTTGTCGGAGCGGCGCGACATGTAGACGATGAAGCTGTAGATCCCGTAAAGAATCAGCCCGACCTTGAGCACGATGATGATGGTGTCCATCTTTTTGGCCTCTCCCTTGGCATGTGAACGTACGGCGCGCGCGTGGCGCGTGATGCATGCGCCTGACGAAGGCCCCTCCCGGGCCCGTCAACGCTAGCGCGACTTCGGTTCTGACAACGCGCCCGGCAAGGGTCGAAAGACCTGCGGGTCGGCATAGAACGAAGCCGATGTATTTTCGACGCACCAGCCGGGCACGCCGAGCACCGGAATAGGAACGAAAGGCTTCGCTTCGAGCTGTTTCGCATCGATATTTCTCGCCATCGCTGCATCGTCGAAGGCGGTGGAGCCCGTCGCACGGTGCGTCAACAACACATGCGCGGTGATCGGCTTGCGCGGCGTCACCAGCTTTTCGAGCAGCGCATGACCGAAGAGCAGCAGGCGTGCGTCCTGCCACAGGCTGCGCTGCGTGACGAACAACGCCTGCCAGTCGCGCGCGATCAGCGCCTCCCACAGCGCAGGCGGTGCATCGAGCACGGCGCCGTTTTCGTCGAACAGCGTGAGCGCATCGCGCAGCGGCCCGCGCGTGGCGCCGACGCCGGCGCGCGCGATCTCGGTGGCCTGCAGTTCGTTGAGCCGGCGCTTGGTCTCGGGAAAGGCCAGCCAGACGAGGCCGTTGAAGAAGTCGTGCAGGTTGTCGCGCGTGGGCACGGTGCGCGTGCGGAAGATGTGGGCCTCGTAGGCCTGGCCTTCGGGCAATGCATCTTGCGTGACGAAGTCGGGCACGGCAGGCGGCTTGGCCGCCTGCAGCGCGGCTGCGACGGTGCCGCCCTGTGCAATGGCCCGCGCCACGGCTTCGCCAGGATCGCGGTACGGGGCCAGCCAGGGTGCGGCCCACTCGATGGCCGCGACCGCCGGCAGGCCCGGGCTCAAGGCGCGGGCGCCCCCGTCCATCGGATGCGGTCGGGATGCTGCATCACCGCGAACTCGGCCGTGAGCTTGTCGAACAGCTTGAGCGAGCTGCCGCTCTTGCTGAGCAGGCCGGCGGTGCGCAGGGCCTTGGCCACGTCGTTGAGCGGCACGTCGGTGCCGCGGCGCAGCGCGGGCATGGCCTGCAGGATGAACTCGGCCGCTTCGGAGATTGGAGGCACCGGCGGCGGTGGCGGCGGCGCAGCGGGCTTGGCCGTCTTGGTCGCCGTCTTGCGCGCGGTCTTGGCGGCCACCTTCTTCGCGGGTGCCGTCTTGGCGGCCGGCGTCTTCTTCGCGGCGGCTGTCGTCTTCCTGGCCGGCGCGGTGCGCACGGCCGGCTTCACGCCGTGGTGCGGAATGTCGATGAAGCTGTCGTAGACGCCGACGGTCTCTTCGCCGGTCTTGCCCTGCTGGCCGATGCCGCAGACGCGGCAGCCTTTTTCGCGCAAGCGGATGACGAGCGGCGCGAAGTCGGAGTCGGACGACACCAGCACCACCACGTCGGGCCGCTCGGCGATCACGAGGTCGATGGCGTCGACGGCCAGCGCGATGTCGGTGCTGTTCTTGCCCGCCGACAGGTTCACCATCGGCCGCACCGACAGCCGCTTGAACAGCGCCTGCCGGTTCACGGCCATCTCGGCGTTGCAATACGCACGGCGCACGTGGATGGCGCCGAAGTCTTCCATCGTGCGCTGCACGGCCTGCTCGATCACGTCGGCCGAGACGTTGTCGGCGTCGATCAGCAGCATGACGCGCAGCGACGACAGGGGCGTGACGGGTGTCATGCGAGCTTCCAGTTCACGGTCTCGCCGCCGCGCAGCGGCTTGAGCGTGGCTTCGCCGTAGGGCACGGTCTCGGGCAGCGTCCAGGTTTCGCGCTTGAGCGTGATGGTGTCGGTGTGGCGCGGCAGGTCGTAGAAGTCGGGGCCGTGGAAGCTGGCAAAGCCCTCGAGCTTGTCGAGTGCGTTCACGCTGTCGAAGGCCTCGGCGTACAGCTCGATGGCGGTGAGCGCGGTGTAGCAGCCGGCGCAGCCGAGCGCGTGCTCCTTCAGGTGCGCGGGGTGCGGCGCGCTGTCGGTGCCCAGGAAGAAGCGGTCGCTGCCGCTGGTGGCGGCCTCGACCAGCGCGACGCGGTGCGTCTCGCGCTTGAGCACGGGCAGGCAGTAGTAGTGCGGGCGGATGCCGCCGGTGAAGATGGCGTTGCGGTTGTACAGCAGGTGGTGCGCCGTGATGGTGGCCGCCGTGAAACGGTCGGCGTCGCGCACGTAGTGGGCACCTTCCTTCGTGGTCAGGTGCTCGAACACCACCTTCAGCTCGGGAAAGTCGCGGCGCAGCGGAATCATCACGCGGTCGACGAACACCGCTTCGCGATCGAACAGGTCGATGGCGGGGTCGGTCACTTCGCCGTGCACCAGCAGCAGCAAGCCGTGCTTCTGCATGGCTTCGAGCGTCTTGTAGGTCTTGCGGATGTCGGTCACGCCGGCATCGCTGTTGGTGGTGGCACCGGCCGGGTAGAGCTTGAGCGCGCGCACGCCGGCTTCGGCGGCGAGGGCGATTTCTTCGGGCGGCAGCTTGTCGGTCAGGTAGAGCGACATCACGGGCTCGAAGGACGTGCCCGCGGGCACGGCGGCGCGGATGCGGTCGCGGTAGGCCACGGCCTGAGCGGCAGTGGTCACGGGCGGACGCAGGTTCGGCATGATCAGCGCGCGGCCGAACTGGCGGGCGCTGTGGGGCACGACGGCTTCGAGGGCGGCGCCATCGCGCACGTGCAGGTGCCAGTCGTCTGGGCGGGTGATCGTGAGGGTGTCTGTCATGGCCCCGGGATTGTCGCTGGAATGGGAACTCCCCCAGGCTGCGCGCACTTCGTGTCGCTTCGCCAACCCCCTCGCCGGGGGCGACACCTGCGGCCCGGCAAAGCCGGTTCCGCGGTGTCCCCCGCGGCAGCCCCTACCCCAGCAGGTACTCGCGCACCAGCAGGCGCGCACGATGCAGCCGGCTCTTCACCGCACCGCCGGGCTCGCCCAGGCGCCCGGCGATCTCGGCGATGGTGAGTTCCTCGAAGTCGCGCAGCAGCACGACCTCGCGGTAGTGCGCCGGCAGCGATTCGAGCGCGTTGGCCAGGTCGATGCGCAGCGCGTCGTCGCTGCGGGCCGCGAGCTGGCGTTCGACCACGTCTTCATCGAGCGGGTCGTGCCGGAACATCGCGCGCTGCAGGCGCAGGCATTCGCGCCGGATGACGGTGAACAGCCACGACGAGAACGCCGCGGCCGCCTGCAGCCCGCGCACCCGGCGCGCGACCACGAGCAGCGACTCCTGCACGGCGTCGTCCACGTCGCTGGCCTGGCAGTGCCGGCGGGCGTAGCGGCGCGCGTCGGTCTGGCAGGCGGCGAGCAGGCCCTCGATGGCGACGGGATCGCCGGTCTGCGCGGCCAGGATCAGGCAGGTGCGGTCGATGGTGGCGGCAGCCATGGGTCAGCGTCCTTCTTGGTCGAGCTTGCGCCCGAGCATCGCGCACATCGGGCAGAAGCCGACCAGCCCGGTAAGCGCCAGCATCGCGCCCATGAGGCCGACCGCGGCGGCCAGGGCGTCCGCCGGCCAGTTCATGGCGGCGAAGGCGAGGCCGGCGAGGCCCAGGGCGATGCGCAGGGCGCGTTCCCAGCCGGGGACATTCTTGACGTAGAGCATGGTGGTTTCCTTCGATCCGTGACGTGTGAGTGCGGGGGAACAGAACGCCCCTCCCGCATGGAAAGAGGCGGCCACCTGCCGAAACGGTTCGCGGAAAGTCAGGATTTTTTCATGCGCTCGCGGCAACACCCACCCGCATGAGGCACAGCTACCGCTGGAACACCCCGCAGACGCGGTCGGCCACGGCCTGCATCCAGCGCACATGGCTGGTCGAGCTGCGCGCGCCGCGGCCCGGCGGCCAGGGATCGAACACGCGCAGCGTGGTGCCGCCCCCGCCGGGGTCGTTGTCGCCGCGGATGCCCACGAGCACGACCATGTGGCCCGGCTGGCCGGCGGGCGCGCCGCCCTTGGTGCCCCAGCGCAGGTCGAACATCAGGGGGCCGGCGTGCAGCGCGGTGCGCAGCGCAGCGACGGTCCACGGGCCGTGAGGCCGCAGCGTGAGACCGTGCGCGGCGGCGAAGCGATGGTTGTCGTCATCGTCGTTGTCACTGCCGGCTGCATGGCGGTCGCTGTCCACGCGGCGGCGCAGTGCGCCGTCAGCGCCCATCAGCTCGGAGGGCGTGCGCGCCAGCACGGTCTGCACGGTGGCGCGCGTGAGCATCGCCGTGGCCGCCGCCCAGCACAGCGCGTGCACGGGCTGCGGAATCAGCGCCACGGGGTGCAGCAGCGGCGCGTGGGTTTCGTTGTCGAAGGCCACGTTGCGGGTGCAGGGGCCGGCCTCGCCGTCCTCGCACAGCCAGTGCGCGGCCTGCAGACGCAGCACGGCCGCCCGGGTGACGGGGCCGTAGTCGCCATCGGGTACGAGGCCGGGGCTGGGCTGCAATTTGCGGTTCAGGGCGTCCTGCAGGCGGCGGACATCGGCCCCGCGCCAGCCCTGTTTCAGCGTGCTCATCGGTGGGTATCCCCCTTGACACAAGGATGCACGGACGAAGGAATGCGAGCGGGTGCATTGTGGAAACGGCACGCCCCCTGCGTCTATTGGTCGGATGACATAGCCGGAACATGTGATGACACAGGGGTTTCCCCCCAAGCGGCAGGCCGGTGGCGGACCTTGGTAGGCTTGCTCCATGACCGCGCCCGCCCCGACCGCCCAGCCCATCGCCACCGAACTCGCCGACGGCGGCCTTGCGGCCCTGTTCACCGCGCCCGGCGGCGCGCCGGCCTTCGCGGTGCGCTGGCAGGGCGCCGTGCACGGCTACCTGAACCAGTGCCCGCACGCGGGCGGCCCGCTCGATTTCGAAGGCCAGATCCTCGAAAGCTCCGGGCGCTACCTGATGTGCGCGCGGCACGGCGCGATCTTCGAGCCCGACACCGGACGCTGCGTCGGCGGCCCCTGCCGGGGCGCGCGGCTCACGCAGCTGGCGCTGCGCGAAGCGTCGGACGGCAGCGTGTGGCTGGCCGACTGAGGCCTTCGAGCCGCTACAGTCGCGACCTCTTCTTTCCGCCCTGCCCCATGCGCCGATTCGCTGCTTTCTCCGTCCTCGTTCCGGCCCTTCTCATCGTCGCAGGCTGCGTCTCGCGGCCCGCGCCGCGCGTCACCTTCCTGGCCGACGGCGTGTTCAAGTCGCCCACCGCGCAGGACGCCGAGAATTACTGCCGCAACTTCGGTGCGCCGATGCGCTTCCTGAGCAGCACGTTGTCGGAAGTAGCGGCAGAGGGCGTGCCGGCCGGGGAAGTCGTCTACCGCTGCGACTGAGCCTCGGCTTCCGCCGGTCGCACGACTCCACCGGCCTGACTGGCAGCTCGCGCGGCTGCCGATCGCGGACATGGGAGTCGAGGTGGGCCTGCGCTGCGCGCGGCGCGAGATCGCCTGAGTCGGCCAGGGGATATCCGTCGGCTGGCACATGTCGTGCTTGAGGGGTTTTCGTCCTTTCCGTCACCCCCCCACCCACCGGAGTTCCATGTGAAGCGTGCTGCCCCCGCCCTGTCCCTGAAACCCCTGGCCGCCTGCGCGGCGCTCGCCACCCTGGTCTTCGCCGCGCCGGCCGCGCTGGCGCAGGAAAAAACACTGCGCATCGCCATGACCGCGGCCGACATCCCGCGCACCCTCGGCCAGCCCGACCAGGGCTTCGAAGGCAACCGCTTCACCGGCATTCCGATCTACGACGCGCTCACGCAGTGGGACCTGTCGAAGGCCGATGCACCCAGCGTGCTGATTCCCGGACTTTCCACGTCGTGGGCCGTCGATGCCAAGGACAAGACCAAGTGGGTCTTCAAGCTGCGCCCCGGCGTCAAGTTCCACGACGGCTCGGCCTTCAACGCCGATGCCGTGGTGTGGAACGTGCAGAAGGTGCTCGACAAGGAAGCCCCGCAGTTCGACCCCAGCCAGGTGGGCGTGACCGCATCGCGCATGCCCACGCTCAAGTCGGCCCGCAAGATCGACGACGTGACGGTCGAGCTCACCACCAGCGAGCCCGATGCGTTCCTGCCGATCAACCTCACCAATCTGTTCATGGCTTCGCCCGCCCAGTGGCAAAAGAAGTTCGATGCCGCCGCCGGCGCAACGCCCGCCGACAAGGCCAAGGCCGCCTGGACCGCCTTTGCCGCCGACCCGGCCGGCTCGGGCCCGTTCAAGGTCACGCGCTTCGTGGCGCGCGAACGCCTCGAGCTTGCTGCCAACAAGACCTACTGGGACGCCAAACGCACGCCGAAGATCGACAAGGTCGTGATGATTCCGATGCCTGAAGCCAACGCGCGCACCGCCGCGCTGCTGGGCGGGCAGGTCGACTGGATCGAGGCGCCCGCCCCCGACGCCATGGCGCAGATCACGCAGCGCGGCTTCAAGGTCTATTCGAATGCACAGCCGCACGTGTGGCCGTGGCAGCTGTCGTTCGCCGAAGGCTCGCCCTGGCTCGACAAGCGCGTGCGCCAGGCCGCCAACCTCTGCATCGACCGCGGCGGCATGAAGCAGCTCCTGGGCGGCATGATGGCCGAGCCCAAGGGCACCGTGCCGCCCGGCCACCCCTGGTTCGGCAAGCCCGGCTTCGACATCAAGTACGACGTGAAGGCCGCGCAGGCGCTCATGACGCAGGCCGGCTACTCGGCCGCCAAGCCGATCAAGGTGAAGGTGCAGATCTCGGCCTCGGGCTCGGGCCAGATGCAGCCGCTGCCGATGAACGAATTCGCGCAGCAGTCGCTCAAGCAGTGCTTCTTCGACGTGCAGTTCGACGTCATCGAATGGAACACGCTCTTCACCAACTGGCGCAAGGGCGCGAAGGATGCGTCGGCCAACGGCGCCAGCGCGGTCAACATCAGCTTCGCGGCGATGGACCCGTTCTTCGCGATGGTGCGCTTCGTGAGCACCAAGGCCTTCCCGCCGGTGTCGAACAACTGGGGCTACTACGGCAACGCCGAGGTCGACAAGCTGGTGGCCGATGCACGCACCAGCTTCGACGACAAGGCGCGCGACACCGCGCTGGCCAAGTTGCACACGCACATCGTGGACGACGCCCCCTTCGTGTGGATCGCGCACGACGTGGGGCCGCGCGCCATGTCGGCCAAGGTGAAGAACGTGGTGCAGCCCAAGAGCTGGTTCATCGACATCGCGACCATGACGATGGACTGACCTTCTCCCGTAGCCAGCCACGAGCCAGCCACCCCATGTTCACCTACCTCCTGCGCCGCGTGATCTACGCCGTGCCGATCATGATCGGCGTGGCCCTCGTGTGCTTTCTGCTCGTGCACATCGCGCCCGGCGATCCGCTGGTGTCCATCCTGCCGCCCGACGCCTCGGCGGACCTGCAGGCGCAGCTGCGCGAGCTCTACGGCTTCAACCGCTCGCTGCCCGAGCAGTTCGCGCTGTGGGTCTGGCGCGCGCTGCACGGCGACCTGGGCGTGTCCATCGCGAGCAACCGCGCGGTGGCCGGCGAAGTGTTCACCGCGGTGGGCAACACGCTGCGGCTGGCGGTGGTGGCCACCTTCATCGGCTTCGTTCTGGGGTGCCTCTTCGGCTTCGTGGCGGGCTACTTCCGCAACTCGTGGATCGACCGATTCGCCTCGATGTTCTCGGTGCTCGGCGTGAGCGTGCCGCACTACTGGCTGGGCATGGTGATGGTGATCGTGTTCTCGTCGCAGCTCATGTGGCTGCCCGCCACGGGCGCGGGCCCGAGCGGTTCGGGCGACTGGGCCTGGGACTGGGAACACCTGCAGTTCCTCTTGCTGCCGGCGCTCACGATGTCGGTGATCCCGATGGGCATCATCGCGCGCACCGTGCGCGCGCTGGTGGCCGACATCCTCGACCAGGAATTCATCGTGGGCCTGCGCGCCAAGGGGCTCACGCACTTCGGCGTGTTCCGCCACATGGTGAAGAACGCGGCGCCCACGGCGCTCGCCGTGATGGGCCTGCAACTGGGCTACCTGCTCGGCGGCTCGATCCTGATCGAGACCGTGTTCTCGTGGCCCGGCACCGGCTTCCTGCTGAACTCGGCGATCTTCCAGCGCGACCTGCCGCTGCTGCAGGGAACGATCCTGGTGCTGGCGATGTTCTTCGTGGTGCTCAACCTGCTGGTCGATGTATTGCAGACGCTGCTCGATCCGCGCATCGCGCGCGCCTGAAGAAGAGAAGAAAGCCGCAACACCATGTCCTCCGTGCTTCCCGCTTCTTCCGCCATCGCAGTCGAGCCGTTGCCGGCCCAGCGATCCCGCGGCTACTGGGCCTCGGTCTGGCTGCGCTTTCGCCGCGACCCGGTCGCGGTCGGCGCGGCCATCGTCGTGCTGCTGCTGATCGCACTCGCGCTGTTCGGCCCTTGGCTCGCGCCGTCCGACCCGTACCAGTCGTCCATGCTCAAGCGCCTCAAGCCCATCGGCACCGAAGGCCTGCCCTTCGGCAGCGACGAACTGGGCCGCGACATGCTCTCGCGGCTGATCGTCGGCGCGCGACTGTCGCTCTTCATCGGCATCACGCCGGTGCTCTGCGCCTTCGCGTTGGGCACCGTCATCGGCATCGTCGCGGGCTATGCGGGTGGCCTCACCAACACACTGATCATGCGCACGATCGACGTGTTCTACGCGTTCCCCTCGGTGCTGCTCGCCATCGCGCTCTCGGGCACGCTGGGCGCGGGCGTGGTCAATTCGCTGATCTCGCTGACCATCGTGTTCATTCCGCAGATCGCGCGCGTGGCCGAAAGCGTGACCACGCAGGTGCGCACCCGCGACTACGTGGAAGCGGCACGCGCTTCCGGCGCCAGCCCCTTCACCATCGTGCGGGTGCATGTGCTGGGCAATGTGCTCGGTCCGATCTTTGTCTACGCGACGAGTCTGATCGCGGTCTCGATGATCCTGGCCTCGGGCCTGTCGTTCCTCGGCCTGGGCGTGAAGCCACCGGAGCCCGAGTGGGGGCTGATGCTCAACACGCTGCGCACGGCGATCTACGCGCAGCCGTGGGTGGCGGCGCTGCCGGGCGTGATGATCTTCATCACGTCGATTTCCTTCAACCTGCTTTCCGACGGCCTGCGTTCGGCGATGGACAACAAGGGGTGAGGCCATGGACGCACTGAAAGACATCGGCGGCCCGGCACAGCCGCTCCTCACCATCTCGGGCCTGGTCAAGCACTTCCCGCTCAAGAAAGACCCGCTGGGCCGCGGCGGCGGCGTAGTGCGCGCAGTCGACGGCGTGGACTTCGAAGTCATGAAGGGCGAAACGCTCGGCGTGGTCGGCGAATCGGGCTGCGGCAAATCGACCACCGCGCGCCTCCTGATGCAGCTGATCGAGCCCACGCGCGGCGAGGTGGTGTTCGACGGCCGCGAGGTCGGCAGTCGCGACCTGCCGCTCAAGGAGTTCCGTCGCCAGGTGCAGATGGTGTTCCAGGACAGCTACGCCTCGCTCAACCCGCGCCTCACCATCGAGGACTCGGTGGCCTTCGGGCCGCAGGTGCACGGTGTGTCGCGGCGCGAGGCGGTGGCGCGGGCGCGCGACCTGCTCGCGCGCGTGGGCCTTTCGCCTCAGCGCTTTGCCGAGCGCTATCCGCATGAGCTGTCGGGCGGCCAGCGACAGCGCGTGAACATCGCGCGCGCGCTCGCGCTGCAGCCGCGCATGGTGATCCTCGACGAAGCCGTGTCGGCGCTCGACAAGTCGGTGGAGGCGCAGGTCATCAACCTGCTGCTCGACCTGAAGACCGAGTTCGGCCTTACCTACGTGTTCATCAGCCACGACCTCAACGTGGTGCGCTACGTGAGCGACCGCGTGATGGTGATGTACCTGGGCCAAGTGGCCGAGATCGGCCCGGCCGATGCGCTGTACGAGGCGCCCGCGCATCCCTACACGCGCGCGCTGCTGTCCTCGATGCCGTCGATGGACCCCGACAACCGTACGGAGGAAGCGGCGCTTGCGGGCGATCCGCCGAACCCGATCAACCCGCCTTCGGGCTGCCGCTTTCATCCGCGCTGCGCGCTCGCCGCACCGGTGTGCAGCAAGGTCGTGCCCGAACGCATCGTCACCGGCTCGCAGCATGCGGTGAGTTGCCTGATTCACGAAGCGGGCAGCGGGCATCCGATGGCCACTGAAGCCCGGAGAGAAGCAGCATGAGCGCCGCGCCGGGCCGCCCCAAGCAAGCTCGCACCGCAGTGCGAAGCACGAAGGTACCCCAATGAGCGACAACAACGAACCGATGGTCCGGCTGCGCGACCTCAGCGTCACCTTCAGCGGCGGCCGCAAGCCCGTGCATGCGGTCAGCGGCGTGAGCCTCGAAGTGCAGCGCGGCGAGGTGGTCGCGCTGATCGGCGAATCGGGCTCGGGCAAGAGCGTGACCATGCGCACCCTGCTGCGCCTGCACCCCGAGCGCCGCACGCGCATGGGCGGCCAGGTGCAGGTGGCGGGCCGCGACGTGCTCGCGATGTCGCAGCGCGAACTGACCGACTTCCGCGGCAAGGTCGCGTCCATGATCTTCCAGGAGCCGCTGCTGGCGCTCGACCCGGTGTACTCGGTGGGCGCGCAGATCGTCGAATCGATCCGTCGCCATGAATCCGTCAGCCAGGCCGAGGCACAACAACGTGCGCTGGCGCTGTTCGAGCGCGTGCGCATTCCGAGCCCCGAACGGCGGCTCGAGGCCTATCCGCACGAGATGTCGGGCGGCATGCGCCAGCGCGCCATGATCGCGCTCGCACTCGCCTGCAAGCCACAGCTGCTGCTGGCCGACGAACCGACCACCGCGCTCGACGCCACGGTGCAGATCCAGATCCTGCTGCTGCTGCGCGAGCTGCAGCGCGACCTCGGCCTGTCGGTGATCTTTGTCACGCACGACATCGGTGCCGCCGTCGAAGTGGCCGACCGCATCGCCGTGATGTATGCGGGCCGCATCGTCGAGGAAGGCACGGCCCGCGAGTTGATCCGCTCGCCGCGCCATCCGTACACCATCGCGCTGCTCAAGAGCCGCGCGCACGGCGCACTGGCGCGCGGCACGCGGCTGGAAACCATCGGCGGCGCACCGCCCGATCTTTCCTCGTTGCCGCCCGGCTGCTCCTTCGCGGAGCGCTGCGCGCTGGCCAGCGATGCCTGCCGCGCCGCACAACCGCCCGTGGTCGAGCTGGCGCCGAACCACCGTGTGCGCTGCATCCATACGGATGCCGCAGCGGCCATCGCGCCCGTGCTGGTCGCCTGAATCCTCCACCCTTCATTCCCACCACCATGCCGTTGCACGACCCCGCCCACGCCTTCGTTCCGTACCCCGATGCGCCAGCGCCACGCGCCTCGACCGGCCCGCTGGCGGACTTGAGCTTTGCTGCCAAGGACCTGTTCGACGTGGCCGGCTACCCCACGGGCGGCGGCAATCCGATCGTGCTCGCGATGTCAGGCATCAAGACGCGCACCGCGCCGACCGTGCAGAAGCTGCTCGATGCCGGCGCGCGCTTTGCCGGCAAGACCGTGACCGACGAGCTCGCGTTCTCGATGAACGGCAACAACGCGCACTTCGGTGCGCCGATCAACGGCGGGGCGCCGCTGCGCATCACGGGCGGCTCGTCGTCGGGCTCGGCTTCGGCGGTGTCGTCGAAGCTGTGCGACTTCGCGCTCGGCACCGACACCGGCGGCTCGGTGCGCGCGCCGGCCAACCACTGCGGCCTGTATGGCCTGCGCCCGACGCACGGCCGCGTGAGCCTCGAAGGCGCGCTCGACCTCGCGCCCAGCTTCGACACCTGCGGCTGGTTCGCGCGCGACATCGGCACCTTTGCGCGCGTGGCCGATGTGCTGCTGGACGCCGACGCAGCCGCCCTGCCCGAACGTGTGCGGCTGCTGCGGCCCGACGACGTCTGGGCGCTCGCCGTGCCTGCCGCGGCCGAAGCACTGCAAGGTGCGGCCGATCGCGTGCAAAGCCTCCTCGGCCCGGCAGAGGGCACGACCGCGGCGATGGAATCTTTCGACGCGATGTACTGGAACTTCCGCTACCTGCAGTCGCGCGAAGCCTGGCTCACCGACGGCCCGCTGATCGAGCGCTACGCGCCGCCGCTGGGCCCGGGCGTGGCCGAGCGCTTTGCGTGGTCGCGCGACGTGACCGATGCGCAGGTGGCGACCGCGCGCGTGTTTCGTACCGCCTTCCGCGCGCACCTGGCCGCGCTGCTCGGCACCGACGGCGTACTGCTGATGCCGACCATGCCCGACATCGCGCCGCTGCGCAGCGACAACGAGGCCTCGATGGAGGACTACCGCAACCGCGCGATCCGGCTGTTGTGCATCGCGGGGCTGGCGGGCTTTCCGCAGCTCTCGATGCCGCTCGCCACACGCGATGGCGCGCCGCTGGGCCTCTCGCTGCTGGGGCCGGCGGGGTCGGACCGGTCGCTGATCGCGCTGGCCGAGCGCATCGCGGGGTAATACAGGGCCATGTGGCCTGGGTTAGTCTGCTGTTCCCACGTCCCGCACAGAAGCGCCATGTCGAACAACACCCAGGTCACCCCCCCCAAGGAAATCGCCGCCTCGCTCACCGAGTTCTGGTCGCCGCGCGTCGTCGCCGAAGTCGACGACGCCTACATCAAGGTCGCCAAGGTCCACGGCTCGCTCGCATGGCACAGCCATGACGACGAAGACGAGCTGTTCATGGTGCTCAAGGGGCGCCTGCGCATCGAGATGGAAGCCGGCCCCGTCGAGCTTGGCGAAGGCGAGATGTTCGTCGTGCCCAAGGGCGTGCGGCACAACCCGGTCGCCGACGAGGAATGCCACCTGATGCTCATCGAGCGCAAGACCACGCTGCACACCGGTAGCACCGTCACCGAAAAGACCCGCTCGCTCGCGGAGCAGTTGCGCCCCGTCTGATCAAGCCAGCGCAGCGGCCTCGATGCGGGCCGGCGAAAGAAGTCGTCTACCCCTGCGACTGAGCCTCGGCTTCCTCCGGCCGCACCCGCGCCAGAATGAAATCGATGAACGTCCGGATCGCCCGCGTGTGCTGGCGGTTCGGCATGTAGAGCATGAACATCTGGGTGCCGAAGATCGACAGGCGCCAGTCGTCCAGCGTGGTCACCACGTCGCCGCGGCGCACGTCTTCCTGCACCACGTAGTCGGGCACGAGGCCCACGCCCAGGCCCGCGAGGATGGCCTGGCGCAGGAATAAAAAATTCTCCGAGATCAGCGTCGGCTCCAGGATCACCTCGCGCCGAGTCTCGCCCTGGTAGGCCGAGATGCGCAGCTGCCTTCCGATGACGGCGGCCGTCACCACCGGCGTGGCGCGCAGCGCGTCGAGCTGCACGGGCAGCGGGTGGCGCTCGGCGTAGGCGCGCGTGGCGCAGGCCACATAGCGCACCGGGCCCATCTCGCGCGCCACGAGGTTCTGCGGCGGCTCGGGGATCACGCGGATGGCGATGTCGACCTCGTCGCGCAGCAGGTCTTCAATGCGGTTCTCGAACACCACGTCGAGCACGATGCCGGGGTACTGGCGCTTGAAGTCGATGAGCCAGTCGGCCATCACGAGCTGGCCGTAGCCGCTGGGCACGCTCAGGCGCACGCGGCCCTGCAGGCCCTCGCCCAGCGCGGTGACCGATTCGCGCGCCGCCAGCAGCTCGGTCTGGATGGCCACGCCGTGCTGGTACAGCCGCAGGCCGATCTCGGTGGGCTCGGCGCGGCGGGTGGTGCGCCGGATCAGCTGCGCACCCACTGAGCGCTCGAGCTGGTTCAGGTGGTAGCTGACGTTGGCGCGGGTCATCTTGAGCCGGCGGGCCGCCGCGCTCAGGTTGCCCGCGTCCAGGATTTCCACCAGCAGGGTGAGCGATTGCAGGTCCATGGGCGGATTGTGTCAAAAATTCTTTGACAGTCTGTCAACCACCTATGCAATTGTCAAAGCCGAGATACCGGCCAAGAATGCAGGGCTCCCCAGAGCCCCGGACCCCTCGGCTTCACGAGGGCCTGCCACGCAAGCAAGAGACAAGCGACACGCACATGGCCACCCCCACTCCCAGCCCTTCCACGTCCAACGGTCCCGTCACCTTCCAGCGTCAAGGCGACGTGTGTGTGGTGACCATCGACAACCCGCCCGTCAACGCCCTGGGCGTGGACGTGCGCCGCGGCCTGGCAGCCGCCATCGACGCGGCCGAGGCCGACAGCGGCGCCAAGGCGGTGCTGATCGTCGGTGCGGGCCGCAACTTCATCGCCGGCGCGGACATCCGCGAGTTCGGCCAGGCGCCGCAGCAGCCATCGCTGCCCGAGGTCTGCCTGAAGATCGAGAACTGCACCAAGCCGGTGGTCGCTGCCATCCACGGCGCCGCGCTCGGCGGCGGGCTGGAGATTGCGCTGTCGGCGCACTACCGCCTCGCCTCCCCCACCGCCAAGCTGGGCCTGCCCGAAGTGGCACTGGGCCTGCTGCCCGGCTCGGGTGGCACGCAGCGCGCACCGCGCCTGATCGGCGTGAAGCCCGCGCTCGAACTGATGCTCAGCGGCCGCCATGCGGGCGCCAAGGAAGCGCTGACGCTCGGCCTCGTCGACCGCCTCGGCACCGACGCCGATGCACGTACCGAAGGCCTCGCCTACGCACAGGAACTCGTCGCCGCCAGCGCCCCGGTGCGCCGCACGCGCGAAGCCGCCGGCCTGGCCGACAAGGACGCAGCCCGCGCCGCCCTCGACGCCGCGCGCGCCGACACCGCCAAGAAGAGCCGCGGCCTGTTCTCGCCGATGAAGATCATCGAAGCCGTCGAAGGCGCGCTCACGCTGCCCTTCGACGAAGGCATGGCGCTCGAACGCCAGCTCTTCCTGCAGTGCATCGACAGCCCGCAGCGCGCCGGCCTGATCCACGCTTTCTTCGCCGAGCGCGAAGTGCTGAAGGCGCCCGAGACCCGCTCGGCCAGCCCGCGCGCGCTCGCCTCGGCCGGCATCGTCGGCGGCGGCACCATGGGTGCGGGCATCGCCGTGGCCATGCTCGACGCGGGCCTGCCCGTGACCATGGTCGAGCGCGACGAGCCCAGCCTGGCGCGCGGCCGTGCGCACGTCGAGAAGGTGTACGACGGCCTCATCGCCAAGGGCCGCATGACCGCCGAAGCCAAGGCCGCCGTGATGGCGCGCTTCTCGGGCTCGACCAGCTACGACGCCTTCGCCAATGTCGACATCGTGGTCGAGGCCGTGTTCGAGGAGATGGGCGTCAAGAAGGCCGTGTTCGCCGAACTCGACCGCGTGTGCAAGAAGGGCGCCGTGCTCGCCACCAACACCTCGTACCTGGACATCGACGAGATCGCCGCCAGCATCTCGCGTCCGCAGGACGTGGTGGGCCTGCACTTCTTCTCGCCGGCCAACATCATGAAGCTGCTGGAGATCGTGGTGCCCGCCAAGGTGAGCGCCGACGTGGTCGCCACCGGCTTCGAACTTGCGAAGAAGCTCAAGAAGGTGCCCGTGCGCGCCGGCGTGTGCGACGGCTTCATCGGCAACCGCATCCTGGCCGTGTACCGCCAGGCCGCCGACCACATGATGGAAGACGGCGCCTCGCCCTACGAGATCGACGCGGCCGTGCGCAACTTCGGCTACCCGATGGGCCCGTTCCAGGTGTCCGACCTGGCCGGCGGCGACATCGGCTGGGCCACGCGCAAGCGCAAGGCCGCCACGCGCGACCCGCAGGCGCGCTACGTGCAGGTGGCCGACCGCATCTGCGAACGCGGCTGGTTCGGCCAGAAGACGCAGCGCGGCTACTACCTGTACCCCGAAGGCGCGCGCACCGGCGTGCCCGACCCCGAGGTGCTGGCCATCATCGACGCCGAGCGCGAGCGCGCCGGCATCACGCCGCGCAAATTCACCGAAGAAGAAATCATGCGCCGCTACATGGCCGCCATGGTCAACGAAGGCGCGAATGTCGTGCTCCAGCGCATCGCGCTGCGCCCGCTCGACGTGGACGTGACCTTCCTCTACGGCTACGGCTTCCCGCGCCACCGCGGCGGCCCCATGAAGTACGCCGACACCGTGGGCCTGCCCAAGGTGCTCGCCGACATCCGCGAGTTCGCCAAGGCCGACCCGATTTTCTGGAAGCCGTCGCCGCTGCTCGTGGAGCTGGTCGAACGCGGCGCCGATTTCGCCAGCCTGAATCAATCCGAGTAACCCGTAGCAAGAGCCCCCAGGAGACAAACCCATGCGTGAAGCCGTCATCGTTTCTACCGCCCGCACCCCCCTCACCAAGGCGCACCGCGGCGAATTCAACATCACCTCCGGCGCCACGCTGGCCTCGTTCGCGGTGAAGGCCGCGGTCGAGCGCTCGGGCCTGGACCCGGCCCTGATCGAGGACGCCATCCTCGGCTGCGGCTACCCCGAAGGCACCACCGGCCGCAACATCGCGCGCCAGTCGATCATCCGCTCGGGCCTGCCCATCAGCATCGCCGGCACCACCGTGAACCGCTTCTGCGCCTCGGGCCTGCAGGCCATTGCCATGGCCGCTGGCCGCATCGTCGTAGACGGCGCGCCGGCCATGATCGCGGGCGGCGTGGAAAGCATCTCGCAGATCCGTGGCCGCAGCCCCGGCGACGGTGGCGACCTCAGCCTCGATCCGTGGATCCTCGAGCACAAGCCCGAGCTGTACATGGCGATGATCGACACCGCCGACATCGTGGCCAAGCGCTACGGCATTACCCGCGAGGCACAGGACCGCTTCTCCGCCGAGAGCCAGCGCAAGACCGAAGAAGCGCAACTGGCCGGCCGCTACAAGGACGAGATCGTGGCCTGCACCACCACGATGGCCGTGACCGACAAGGACACCAAGGAAGTCACGCACCGCGAAGTCACCGCCACGGAAGACAACTGCAACCGCCGCGGCACCACCTACGAAGCGCTGGCCAAGCTCAAGCCGGTGATGGGCGAAGACAAGTTCATCACCGCCGGCAACGCCTCGCAGCTGTCCGACGGCGCCTCGGCCTGCGTGATGATGGAAGCCAAGGACGCCGAGCGCGCCAACCTGAAGCCGCTGGGCGCGTTCCGCGGCCTGGCACTGGCCGGCTGCGAGCCCGACGAGATGGGCATCGGCCCGGTCTTCGCCGTGCCCAAGCTGCTCGCGCGCCACGGCCTGAAGGTGCAGGACATCGACCTGTGGGAACTCAACGAAGCCTTCGCTTCGCAGTCGATCTACTGCCAGGAGAAGCTGGGCATTCCGTCGGAACGCCTGAACGTGAACGGCGGCGCGATCTCCATCGGCCACCCCTTCGGCATGACCGGCGCACGCCTCACGGGCCACGTGCTGCTCGAAGGCAAGCGCCGCGGCGCCAAGTACGCCGTGGTCACGATGTGCATCGCCGGCGGCATGGGCGCCGCTGGTCTGTTCGAAATCTATTGATTCATTGAGGAGTCCGCGATGGACCTGAACTTCACGACCGAAGAAGAAGCCTTCCGCAGCGAAGTGCGCACCTTCCTGGCGGACAAGCTGCCTGCGCGGCTGTCCGACAAGGTGCGCGGCGGCAAGATCCTGGAAAAGGCCGACATGCAGGAATGGCACGCCATCCTGAACGCACGCGGCTGGCTCGCCAACCACTGGCCCGAGCAGTACGGCGGCCCCGGCTGGACCGCGGTCGAGAAGTTCATCTTCGAACACGAATGCGCGCTGGCCTTCGCGCCGCGCATCGTGCCCTTCGGCGTCAACATGCTGGGCCCGGTGCTCATCAAGTACGGCAACGAAGCGCAGAAGCGCTACTGGCTGCCGCGCATCCTGAGCGGCGCCGACTGGTGGTGCCAGGGTTATTCGGAACCCGGCGCGGGCTCCGACCTGGCCGCGGTGAAGACCACGGCCGTGCGCGGCATCGATGCGCAGGGCGACCACTACATCGTGAACGGCCAGAAGACCTGGACCACGCTGGGCCAGCACGCCAACATGATCTTCTGCCTGGTGCGCACCAACCGCGAGGCGAAGAAGCAGGAAGGCATCAGCTTCCTGCTGGTCGACATGACCTCGCCCGGCGTGGAAGTGCGCCCGATCATCACGCTCGACGGCGAGCATGAAGTCAACGAGGTGTTCTTCTCCGACGTGCGCGTGCCCGCCGAGAACCTCGTGGGCGAAGAGAACAAGGGCTGGACCTGCGCCAAGTACCTGCTGACCTACGAACGCACCAACATCGCGGGCGTGGGCTTCTCGGTGGCCGCACTCGAACAGCTCAAGGGCATCGCCGCCTCGCAGACCAAGAACGGCAAGCCGCTCGCGGACGACCCGGCCTTCGCGGCACGCCTGGCGCGTGTCGAGATCGACCTGGAGAACATGAAGACGACGAACCTGCGCGTGATCGCGGCCGTGGCGGGCGGCGGCGTGCCGGGTGCGGAAAGCTCGATGCTGAAGATCCGCGGCACGGAAATTCGCCAGGAGATTTCGTCGCTGGCCCGCCGCGCCATGGGCGTCTATGGCCGCCCCTTTGTTGCAGAGGCATTGCAGGACGGCTTCACCGGCGAGACCTTCGGCCCGACCTATGCCAAGGCCGCCGCGTCGCGCTACTTCAACAACCGCAAGCTGTCGATCTTCGGCGGCTCGAACGAAATCCAGAAGAACATCATTTCAAAAATGATTCTGGGTCTTTAAAGGAAAACGGCATGAACTTCGCACACACCGAAGACCGGCGCATGCTCGCCGACAGCCTGAACCGCTTCATCGCCGAGCAGTACGCCTTCGATGCGCGCGACCGCATCGCGAAGTCTGAGCACGGCTTCAGCAAGGAAATCTTCCAGAACTTCGCCGAGCTCGGCGTGATCGGCGCGCTGTTCAGCGAGGCCGACGGCGGCTTCGGCGGCAGCGGCTTCGACATTGCCGTGGTCTTCGAAGCGCTGGGCCGCGGCCTCGTGGTCGAACCGCTGCTGGGCGCCGTGATGGTCGGCGAGGCGGTCAGCGCCGCCGGCAGCGATGCGCAGAAAGAGAAGATCGGCGACATCGTCAACGGCGTGACCGTGGCGGCCTTCGCACACGACGAAGCCGACACGCACTACGAACGCACGCGCGTGGCCACCAAGGCCGAACGCAGCGGCGACGGCTGGGTGCTCAAGGGCGCCAAGGCCGTGGTGCCGCAAGGCGAGCAGGCCGACCTGTTCCTCGTGTCGGCCCGCACCTCGGGCAACGTGGACGACGAAGCCGGCATCTCGCTCTTCCTCGTGCCCGCCAAGACCGCCGGCCTCACGGTGCGCGGCTGCCCCGCGATCGACGGGGGCCGCGTGGCCGAACTCACGCTCGACGGCGTGACGCTCGGCGCCGACGCGCTGCTGGGCGCTGAAGGCCAGGGCGCTGCGACGCTGGAACGCGCCATCGGCCGCGGTGTGCTCGCGCTGTGCGCCGAAGCACTGGGCGCGATGGAAGCCGCCAAGACCGCCACGCTCGAATACCTGCGCACGCGCAAGCAGTTCGGCATCCTCATCGGCAGCTTCCAGGCATTGCAGCACCGCATGGCCGACCTGCTGCTCGAGATCGAACAGGCCCGCTCGGCCGTGATCAACGCCGCAGCCGCCATCGACGGCAGCGACCGCGTGGCGCGCGAGCGTGCGCTGTCGGCCGCCAAGTTCAGCATCGGCCGCATCGGCGCGCTGGTGGCCGAAGAAAGCATCCAGATGCACGGCGGCATCGGCATGACCTGGGAGCTGCCGCTGCCCCACTACGCCAAGCGCCTCGTGATGATCGACCACCAACTCGGCGACGAAGACCACCACCTTCAGCGCTACATCACGCTCGGCAAGGAGCTGGCAGCATGAGCGACGCGAAGACCGTTCTCATCAGCCAGGAAGGCGCCGTCCGCATCCTGACCAACAGCAACCCGGCCGCGCGCAACGCGATCACGCCGACGCTGTACGCCGAACTCTCCGCCGCGCTCACCGACGCGCAGAACGACCCCGAGGTGGGCGCCATCGTCTTCACCGGCGCGGGCGACTTCTTCTGCTCGGGCGGTGACCTGAACCTGCTGGCCAAGCGCCGCGAACTGCCCGAGGCCGAACGCCGCGAGAAGCTCGAAGGCCTGCACGACCTGATCCGCGCGATCCGCGATTGCGGCAAGCCCGTGATCGCGGCGGTCGAAGGCGGCGCGGCCGGTGCCGGCCTGTCGATGGCGCTGGCCTGCGACATGCTCGTGTCGACGCGCGATGCGTTCTACACGGTGGCGTACATCAAGGTCGGCCTCACGCCTGATGGTGGCGCCACGGCCTTCCTCGCCGAGTTCGTCTCGCGCCAGGTGCTCACCGAGCTGTGCCTCACCGGCGACCGCCTGACGGCCGAGCGCCTGCATGCGATGGGCGCCGTGAACCGCCTGACCGACAAGGGCGGCGCGCTGGCCGAAGCCATCGCACTCGCGGCCAAGGTGGCCACAGGCCCGCAGCGCGCGAGCGCACGCATCAAGACGCTGTGCCGACAGGCCCATCGCGCAACGCTCGAGGAACAACTCGAGGCCGAAGCGGTCTACATGGTGACGTCGCAGGCCGACGCCGAAGCCGCCGAAGGCATCGGCGCCTTCCTCGGCAAGCGCAAGGCCGACTTCGTCGCGTTGCGCCGCTCGCCCAAGCCCGACGCGTCCTGACGCAACGCGCTCTCCCCTCGCGTGCAGATGCGGGGGTCTTTCGTTTTCCTGGAGTTGTTCCCATGCCCTCGCTGAATTCCTCGCTGCCGCTCGCCGGCGTGCGCGTCCTCGATCTGTCCCGCATCCTCGCCGGCCCCTGGTGCGGCATGGTGCTGGCCGACATGGGTGCCGAGGTGATCAAGGTCGAGCACCCGGGCCGCGGCGACGACACGCGCGACTGGGGCCTGCGCGTAGGCAAGACCGAGACCGCCTACTTCAACAGCGTGAACCGCAACAAGCGCTCCGTCACGCTCGACCTGCAGACGCCCGAAGGCCAGCAGATCGCGCGCGACCTCGCCAAGCAGTGCGACGTGGTGCTGCAGAACTTCAAGTTCGGCGGCATCGACAAGCTGGGCCTGGGCTACGAACAGCTGCGCAAGGAGAACCCGGGCCTCATCTACTGCTCGATCTCGGGCTACGACCGCACCGGCCCCGAGGCCGCACGCCCCGGCTACGACCTCGTGGTGCAGGGCGAGGCCGGCCTGATGGCGCTGAACGGCGAAGCCAACCAGCCGCCGCTGAAGTTCGGCGTGGCCGCCGTCGACCTGTTCACCGGCATGTACTCGGCGCAGGCCGTGCTGGCCGCGCTCTACCAGCGCGAGAAGACCGGCACCGGCCGCCACATCGAGATGGCGCTGTTCGACTGCGGCCTGATGATCACCGCCTACTACGGCCTCGAAGCGCTGCTGATGGGCGAAGACCCGCCGCGCTACGGCAACTCGCACCCGTCGATCGTGCCCTACGGCGTGTTCGACGCGGCCGACGGCCCGCTGGTGATCACCGTGGGCAACAACGCGCAGTTCTCGCGCTTCTGCACCGAGGTGATCGAGCGCCCCGACCTCGCGGCCGACGAGCGCTTCAAGACCAACATCCTGCGCTCGGCCAACCGCGCCGTGCTGCTGCCCGAGTTGCACGCCGAACTCGCGAAGCGCCCGCGCGCCGCGCTGCTCGAAAAGCTCAACGCCTCGGGCATCCCCTGCGGCGAGGTGCTGGGCCTGCTGGAGGCGCTGAACTCCAAGCGCGCGACCGACGCCGGCCTGGTGACCAAGCAGCCGCACCCGGTGGCCGGCGAAGTCGACGTGCTGGCGCCCCCTTACCGTTTCGATGGCGAGCGCCTGCCCGTGCGCAGCGCGCCGCCCACTTTGGGCGAAGGCACGCACGACGTGCTGAAGTCCCTGCTCGGCCTGTCGGATGAAAAGCTGGCAGCGCTGAAAACGAACGGCGTCGTCTGATTGCACACAGCGAAGACAACGCCCGCATCCCTGAAGAGAAGTCCATGGCCTTTCCGTTCCTTAGCTCCCCCCGTAATCCCATTCGCCGCGCCCTGATCGCGCTGGCCCTCCCCCTCCTGGCCGGCAGCGCCTTCGCCCAGGCCTGGCCGACCAAGCCCATCACGCTGGTCGTGCCCTTCCCGCCCGGCGGCCCGACCGACGTGGCTTCGCGCATCGTGGCGCAGAAGATGTCGCTGTCGCTCAAGCAGAACATCCTGGTCGACAACCGCAGCGGCGCCTCGGGCACCATCGGCGCGGCCTTTGCGGCCAAGGCCGCGCCCGACGGCTACACCTTCGTGATGCTGGCCACGCCGACGCTGCTGGCCTCGCACCTGTACGGCACCGTGCCCTACGACATCTTCAAGAACTTCACGCCCGTGGGCACGGTGTACGACCTGCCGATCGTGATGGTGGTGAACCCGAAGGCCCTGCCCGGCGTGAACGGCCTGCAGGACCTGATCGCCAAGGCCAAGGCCGACGGCGGCAAGCTCAACTACACGACCGCAGGTGCCGGCAGCTTCGGCCACCTGACGACCGAGCAGCTGAAGAACATCGGCAAGTTCGAGATGCAGCACGTGCCCTACCGCGGCAGCGCCCCGGCCGTGACCGACCTCATCGGCGGCCAGGTGCCCGCGATGTTCTCCGACCTCGTGGCCGTGATCCCGCACATCCGCGCCGGCACGCTGCGCCCGATCGCCGTGGGCTCCGGCAAGCGCGTGAGCCTGCTGCCCGACGTGAAGACCGTGGCCGAGCAGGGCTTCCCCGGTTTCGACGCCACCTCGTGGGGCGGGCTGCTGGCCCCGGCCGGCACGCCGCAGGCCGTGGTCGACCGCATGAGCGCCGAGCTGAAGAAGGCGCTGGCCGACAAGGAAGTCGGCGAGAAGCTGCAGAGCGTGGGCTCCTTCGCGGCCTACGGCACGCCGGAGCAGACCGCCACGCGCATGCGCCAGGACTTCGAGCGCTGGGGCAAGGTCATTCGCGACAACAAGATCACGAACCAGTAAGACACACGACGGGGCACCCCGTCCGCAGCCGGCCAGACGACCTCAAGGAGACACCATGACAACAGGCAACGACAAGAACAACAACAACGTCATCGGCACACCGTTCCGCCCCCGGTTTCCGGTGCGCGGGCTCGCCGACATCCGCGCGCTCGAAGCAACGCCGCTGGAAGAAGCGCTCACGGTGCGCAGCACCTACGAGCTCTTCCGCAATTCCGGCGCGGCCTTCGGCGACAAGACCGCGCTCACCTTTCTGCGCAGCGGCAACCCGGCGGATGAACCCATCCGCTGGTCGTATGCGCAGCTGCTCGCGGGCATCCACCAGACCGCCAACCTGCTGCACACGCTGGGCGTGGGGCCTCAGGATGCGGTCGCGGTGCTGCTGCCCGGTTGCCTCGAGTACCACCTGGCACTCTGGGGCGGCGAGGCAGCCGGCATCGTGCAGCCGCTGAACCCGCTGCTCACCGACGAGAAGCTGATCGCGCTGATGACCGCGGCGCGCGCCAAGGTGCTTATCGCGTACGGCTCGGACAGCGAATCGGGCATGTGGTCGAAGGCGATGCGCCTGCGCGGCCAGGTGCCCACGCTCACCACCGTGCTGCGCGTGGCGCCGCACGACGAAGCGCCGGGTTCCGCAGGTGCGTTGCCCGAAGGCGTGGCCGAGTTCGACGTGCTGCGCGCCGCACAACCTTCGGACCGCCTCGTGAGCGGCCGCGACATCGCCCCCACCGACATCGCCGCCTACTTCCACACCGGCGGCACCACGGGCGCGCCCAAGCTCGCGCGCCACAGCCACGGCGCGCAGGTGTTCACCGCCTGGGCCAGCGTGCAGCTCGCGGGCATGAACGAGCAGGGCATCTCGATCAACGGCTACCCGCTGTTCCATGTGGCGGGCGTGCTGCCGGCCTCGCTCTCGGCGCTGTCGGCGGGCGTGGAGGTGATCATTCCGACGCCCTCGCTGCTGCGCAACAAGGAGGTGCTGGCCAACTACTGGAAGCTGGTCGAGAAGTACCGCCCGACCTCGCTGTCGGCCGTGCCCACGGTGCTCGCCGCGCTGGCCAATGTGCCGCTGGACGGCGCCGACATCTCGTCCATCACCTACTGCCGCACGGGCGCCGCCGTGCTCGCGCCCGAGCTGGCCGCGCGCTTCGAGCGCCTGTTCGGCCTGCATGTGCACGAGAGCCTGGGCATGACCGAGATGGCCGGAATCTCGACCATCACGCCGCCCGGCGTGAACGGGCCCGCCGGCTGCGTCGGCTTTCGGCTGCCATATGCGCAGGTGCGCATCGTGGCGCTCGACGAGAACGGCAACGCGAGCGACCGCGAAGTGGCGCAAGGCGAGACCGGCATGGTGCTGTTCAAGTCGCCCAACGTGTTCTCGGGTTTTGTCGATCCGGCCGACAACGCCAAGGCCTTCACGGCCGACGGCTGGCTCGCGACCGGCGACCTGGGCTGGATGGACGCCGAAGAGCGGCTGCACCTCACGGGCCGTTCGAAAGACCTGATCATCCGCAGCGGCCACAACATCGACCCCAAGACCATCGAGGACGCGCTGGGCGCGCACCCGGCCGTGCAGCTGTGCGCCGCCGTGGGCGCCCCCGATGCCTACGCGGGCGAACTGCCCGTGATCTTCGCGACGCTGGTGCCCGGCGCCTCGGCCACCGAAGACGAGCTGCTGGCCTTCACTTCAGCACGCGTCGACGAAGCGCCCGCGCGGCCCAAGTGGGTGTCGGTGATCGCCACGATGCCGATGACCAACGTCGGCAAGATCTACAAGCCCGAGCTGCGCGCCATGGCCGCGCGGCAGGTGGTGGCGGCCACGGTCGCCGAGGTCTGCACGGCACTCGGTCTGAGCGATGCGGCTCAACCTGCGGTGACCACGGAAGGCGAAAGCCTCGTGCAGGTGCAGATCGACGCCGCCGCAGCAGGCACGCAAGCCGCGGCGCTGCAGGAGCGGCTGCAGAAGGCCCTGGAACCGCTGCCCTTCAAGACGCGCATCGCGCTGAAGTGACTCACCTGCTTCTTCTTCGACACGATTTTCTGAAACCGAACGGGAGACAAACCATGACCCATCAAGCCTCGACCCGCCGCGCCCTGCTGTGCGCTGCAGCCTCGACCGCCGCGCTGTTCGCGCTGGCCCCCGCGCATGCGCAGGCGCCCTACCCGAACAAGCCGATCCGCCTCGTCGTGCCCTTCCAGGCCGGCGGTGCGACCGACGTGCTGGCGCGCGTGCTGGGCCAGAAGATGGCGGCCAGCATGGGCCAGCCCATCGTGGTGGACAACAAGCCCGGCGCGGCCGGCATCATCGGCACCGACATGGTCGCCAAGGCCGCGCCCGACGGCTACACGATCGTTCTGTCGCTGAGCAACTCGCTCATGACCAACGAGTTCCTCTACGACAAGCTGCCCTACGACACGCAGCGCGACCTCACGCTGGTCTACCAGATCGCGATGGCGCCGCTGGTGCTGGTGGTGCACCCCAGCGTGCCCGCCAAGACCGGCCCCGAGCTGCTGAAGTACGTGGCCGCGAACAAGGGCAAGGTCGCCTACGGTTCGTACGGCGTGGGCGCCTACCCACACCTGGCCGGCGCGCACATGAGCCTCACGCAGCAGGCCGACATGAACCACGTCGCCTACAAGGGCGAGGCCCCGATGGTGCAAGACCTGATCGGCGGCCAGATCCAGATGGCCTACGCCAGCGCGCTCGCGGCCAAGCCGCACATCGACGCCGGCAAGCTCAAGGCCGTCGGCGTGACCGGCGAGCGCCGCATGAGCACGCTGCCCAACGTGCCCACGCTGGCCGAGCAAGGCCTGAAGGACGAGGCCTACCGCGTGACCGGCTGGCTCGCCATTGCCGCGCCGGCCAAGACGCCCAAGGCCATCGTCGACCGCATCGCCGACGAGGTGCGCAAGGCCACGCAGCAGCCCGACGTGCGCGAGCGCGTGGCGGCCATGGGCTTCGAGATCAAGGACAGCTCGCCCGAACTCTTTGCAGCAGCCTGGAAGCAGGAGCGTCCCGTGTGGGAGCGCCTCATCAAGCAGTCGGGCGCCAAGCTCGAGTAACCCCTTTCCCATTTTTTGTCATTCAAGAGGAACAGCCATGAAAGTTCTGGTGCCTGTCAAACGGGTCGTCGATTACAACGTGAAGGTGCGCGTCAAGAGCGACGGCACCGGGGTGGACATTGCCAACGTCAAGATGAGCATGAACCCCTTCGACGAAATCGCTGTCGAAGAGGCCGTGCGCTTGAAGGAAAAGGGCATCGTGACCGACGTCATCGCCGTGTCCTGCGGCGATGCCAAGTGCCAGGAAACCCTGCGCACCGCGATGGCCATCGGTGCTGACCGCGGCATCCTGGTCGAGACCACCGAAGAGCTGCAGCCGCTGGCCGTGGCCAAGCTGCTGAAGGCGCTGGTCGACAAGGAACAGCCCCAGCTGATCATCCTCGGCAAGCAAGCCATCGATGACGACGCGAATCAAACGGGCCAAATGCTGGCTGCACTCGCCGACCTGCCCCAAGCCACCTTCGCCTCGAAGGTCGAGCTCGCAGCCGACAAGGTCACCGTGGCACGCGAAGTCGACGGCGGCATGGAAACACTGACGCTCACGCTGCCCGCAGTCATCACGACCGACCTGCGCCTGAACGAGCCGCGCTATGTGACGCTGCCGAACATCATGAAGGCCAAGAAGAAGCAGCTGGACGTCTTCAAGCCCGAAGACCTGGGTGTGGACGTGAAGCCCCGCCTGAAGACCCTCAAGGTCAGCGAGCCGCCGAAGCGCGGTGCAGGCATCAAGGTGCCTGACGTCGCCACCCTGGTGGACAAGCTCAAGAACGAAGCGAAGGTGATCTGAACATGACCGCACTTGTTATTGCCGAACACGACCACGCGACCGTCAAGCCCGCGACCCTGAACACCGTGACCGCCGCGCTGGCCTGCGGTGGCGATGTCCACGTGCTGGTGGCCGGTGCCAATGCCGCCGAAGCCGGCAAGGCCGCCGCCCAGATCGCGGGCGTTGCCAAGGTCATCGTGGCCGACAGCCCCAGCCTCGCTGAAAACCTCGCCGAGAACGTTGCAGCGCAGGTCCTTGCGATCGCAGCGAACTACAGCCACATCCTGTTCCCCTCGACCGCCAACGGCAAGAACGTCGCCCCGCGCGTGGCCGCCAAGCTGGACGTGGCACAGATCTCCGACATCACCAAGGTCGACAGCCCGGACACGTTCGAGCGCCCGATCTACGCCGGCAACGCCATCGCCACTGTGCAGAGCACCGACGCCACCAAGGTGATCACGGTTCGCACGACCGGCTTCGATGCAGCCGCTGCCACCGGTGGCAGCGCAGCGATCGAAACGGCTGAAGGCGTCGCAGACAGCGGCAAGAGCAGCTTCGTGGGCCGTGAAGTCACGAAGAGCGAGCGTCCTGAACTCACCGCCGCCAAGATCATCGTCTCCGGTGGTCGTGCCTTGGGCAGCGCAGAGAAGTTCACCGAAGTGATGGCCCCGCTGGCCGACAAGCTCAACGCAGGCCTGGGCGCCAGCCGCGCAGCCGTCGACGCGGGCTACGCCCCGAACGACTGGCAAGTGGGCCAGACCGGCAAGATCGTCGCGCCGCAGCTGTACATCGCCGCGGGCATCTCGGGTGCGATCCAGCATCTGGCCGGCATGAAGGACTCGAAGGTCATCGTCGCGATCAACAAGGACGAAGAAGCGCCGATCTTCTCGGTGGCCGACTACGGCCTCGTGGCCGACCTGTTCACGGCGGTGCCGGAACTCGTGACGACGCTGTAAGCGGCTGCGACAACGATGAAGACCCGCATCACCGAACTGCTCGGCATCCGCTACCCCATCATCCAGGGCGGCATGCAATGGGTGGGCCGCGCCGAGCTGGCCGCGGCCGTGTCGAACGCCGGCGGCCTGGGCATCCTCACGGCGCTCACGCAGCCCACGCCCGACGACCTGCGCAACGAGATCGCGCGCACGCGCACGATGACCGACAAGCCCTTCGGCGTGAACCTCACGATCCTGCCGGCGGTGAAGCCGCCGCCGTACGCCGAGTACGTGCAGGCCATCATCGACAGCGGCGTGAAGATCGTGGAGACCGCGGGCAACAGCCCGAAGGACTTCATCGAGGCCCTGAAGCGCCACGACGTGAAGATCGTCCACAAGTGCACCTCGGTGCGCCACGCGCTCTCGGCCGAGCGCAACGGCGTCGACGCGGTGTCCGTGGACGGCTTCGAATGCGCGGGCCACCCCGGCGAGGACGACGTGCCCGGCCTCGTGCTGCTGCCGGTGGCGGCGCGCAAGCTGCGCATTCCGATCATCGCGTCGGGCGGCATCGCCGACGGCCGCGGCATGGCCGCCGCGCTGGCGCTCGGCGCCGAGGGCATCAACATGGGCACGCGCTTCTGCGTGACCAAAGAAGCGCCGATCCACGACAACATCAAGCAGGCGCTGGTGGCCGCGACCGAGCGCGACACCAAGCTGATGTTCCGCACGCTGCACAACACGGCGCGCGTGTTCCGCAACGCGATCTCCGAAGAAGTGGTGGCCACCGAACGCCGTCCGGGCGGCTGCGAGTTCGAGGACATCCGCCCGCTGGTGGCCGGCGCACGCGGCCGCGCGGCACTGGAGTCGGGCGAGGTGCACAACGGCGTGGTCTCGGCCGGCCAGTGCATCGGGCTGATCGACGACATCCCGACGTGTGCTGAATTGCTGGAGCGCATGGTGCGGGAGTGCCGTGAGCATCTGGACCGGGCTCGCAGCTGGATGAACTGAGGGCTTCAGGCTCTGCCGCGCTCCCGCCGACGGGGCGCCTTGCTCCGCGAATGTCCCCCGCCCTTCGGGCTCCTCCTTGATTTCGCTGCGCAAGGCACCCCATCGGCGTGAGCGTTCGGAGCCGCTTCGGACCGGCGCGGCACCGGGCCCACAAGGTCCGTGCTCGGCGCATCGCAGAAGCTGCATTTGTTGGCGCTCGCCGAGACTTCGTGCCGCATGAACCGGCCACTTCGCCGGGTTCTTCTCTAGAGTGAATGCCCCTGTCACTCGACACCCCACCAAGGGAAGAAGAAAGGCGCCACACCCCCCACCACCGAGATGTTTGAAGGCTGCTTGCCTCGCGGCAGGTCGTCGGTGCGTAAGCAGCGATGCAGATGCGAGGTATCAAAAGGCGACGGCCGAGGTGTTATCAGCACCCCGACCGTCTAACCAAGTTCGTGCACTACCCTCTAAAGGACCGCACAAAATGGCTACCAAGACTATAGCCCGGCCTCGCACGCCGGTAGCTTCCGAAGACAACGCCCAAGACCCGGCGGATCTTCTCGAAAACACCCTCTCGCAACTCGAAGCTCTTCTGTGGGTCTGCCACGGGGAAGATATCGACTGGTGCAGCGGTGACGGGCCTCGACAGCTGGACAACCTGCTCTGGCTTGCGGCTGAACTTTCTCGCAAGGCGGGGGAGCTGTTTCAGGTGAGCGAGAGGGCGCGACGAGGGGCGCCTGAGGCTGGCAGCTAGCGGATGGTCTGCGGGCTGCGTGTTTCGCGGCTCGCCCTGGTGAACAGGTTCTTTTGGGTGCGACGGCTGAAGCCCTTGTGATGGAGGGAATTCGGTTCGGTTGAGGTGCTTGTGGGGTTAGCCTCGGTGGCAACTATGCGCTCCATGCTGATCGTCGGCAGACGATGCGGGCATCCGCTTTGCAGCGATTGCCGTCGTTGGCGCCTGCGAGACGAATAGGTACTATCGGCCAGGACCAGTCATTCGACAGCTTGCTTCAATTCACACGAAGGCGCTCCATGGGGCCGTCCGCCCGTGGCGCTAATGCGTAGCGCCCCCTTCAGACCTCAGGTTGAACACCCGGCGGTGCCCGGTACACCAACACCTTCAACGACCGCCCGTCGGACACGTCGGGAAAGGTGCTTGGATTCGCCAATCTTTCCACGAAATCCAGCTCCGGCGCCAGTGCGCTCATTTGCTCCTGCAGGAATTTTGGTCCCAGTTCTGGGGCATTGAGGCATAGCAGGACAAGGCCGTCGGGCTCCAGCAGGTCAGGCAAGCGCTTAATCAGCCGGGCGTAGTCCTTGGTCGCAACGAAACTTCCCTTTTGATAGCTCGGTGGGTCAACGATGACCAGCCCGTAAGGGCCTCCGCGCGCGATTTTTCCCCACGAACTGAAAAGGTCATGAGGGAGGAAGCTCGCGCCGGCGAGCACGCCGTTGGCGCGGTGGTTCTGTTGCCCCACGGCCAGAGCGCTCTTGCTCATGTCCAGGTTGGTGACGTGCCGGGCCCCTGCCTGCAATGCGACCACCGAAAACGCGCAGGTGTAAGCAAACAGGTTGAGCACCTTGACGCGCGACCGGGCGTCTGGGCGCGCCTTCACAAACGCACGAACCCAGCGCCGTCCTTCGGCCATGTCGAGAAACAGCCCGTGGTTCTGGCCCCGGCCCACGTTAACGCGATAGCGAGCGCCCTCCTCGGTGACCCAATGCGGGTCGGGCACCGAACCGCCCATAAGTCGTGTGCTGCTCTGGCCTTCATGCCGGCACTGGAACACCCATTGCAGCGTTTCACCCGGTGCCAACTGTGACCAGCGACGCTCCAGTGCGGCGCCAATTGCAGCCAGTTCGCCGTCGGTCGCAGGCTTGAAGCTGGTCAACACCCAAACCGGCGGGAAAAAGTCGAGCGACAAGTGAGTGCACTCGGGATGAAGCCCACCGCGGCCGTGGAAGATGCGCTGCGCATCCACCGGTGCGGACATTGAAGCGATTGCGTCGAACAGGGGCTGCATAGGCATAGGCTCCAATTCTGACCGGATATCGCGGTGGTCCTGGCCAAGACTTCAATGGGCGAACTGGACCGCCAAGCCTCGGAAGAGGCCGGAAGCACCAGAAGCATGCTGATCACGAGCACACCTGCTCCGGCGACGAAATCCAACCAGCCGATTTCATCGCGAAGGAGCTGAGGGCGAGCCTTGCCGCCAGCCATCCTTCAACCAGCCAACGTGGACTGCGCATCGGCAAACGCCTCACTTCCATCGAGCCGCAGGACATTCACTTGCGAGAAGAGGCTCTCGACGACCGGCAACAGGTGTTCCTAGTGGCTGGGCGGGAACGCAGCCGCCGGCTGCAGCAGACCTAGCCGGCTGCGGCACCCTTCAAACAGGCCTCGCTCACATCCTGACCAGCACCAATACGGGTGGGGCGGTTCTGGGGTTGCGGATTTGCTTCTGACGGACCTGGCCGCCGGGACAGAAGCGGCCGAAGTCAGCACCTGGGGTACAACTTTGCGACGCGAGTCGCGGGGAAGTACGCAAGAAAATGCGCAAGCGCCCCGATAGCATGACGGTCGGCGGTCGGCCACAACCCGACATTCGACGCTACCTTCTGAACTCAACAACGATGAGCCAATCCCGCACCTTCGCGAACATCGACGCTCAGCAGCAGATCTAGCCATGAAGTGCAGTCAATGTTCGAGTGCCGTTGGAGTTTTCTCCCCGGAATGGCAGAGCCAACGTGAGCGGAGCGAGAAGACATGTCCGTCGTGCGGCGCTGTGGTTGAGCCTGTTTTCGGTGGAATCAAATTCGCCAAATGGCTCCTTGGATCGGGCGCAATCGTGGCGGCCATCACGTTCGCTGTGAGTACGTCGCCGGTCTTGGCTGTGCTTAACGGATTCTTCATTGGGGTTTGCGTTGCGCTTCTTCCGAGCATTGAACTACGGCCACGCAAGCACTTCGATTCGGGCATTCGTTATGTACTGAATCGCCCGGTCAACCTCCCGGACTGGCTCGGGCTTGCCGCCAAAGCGACTTGGGCCGTTTGTTACAAGCTGCTTTTGCTTGTCGTTATTGCATTGAGTGTTCCGCCTCCATGGTCCGGAATATTTCTCGTCGTCTTCGGCGCCTCTGGCGTCATGTCGTGGCCGTCGTTCCTTGGCGCGTCGAAGGCCGCGAAGCTCGGCGCAGCTTGTCAATTCGTGGCGGGTCTTGCGCTTCTTATTCGGGGTTGAAAAGGCGCGCACAAACGGCAGCTTTGGAGGATCCAGAAAGTCGGCTTTGGGCCCGATGCGGTCCTTCGATGCGAGAGGTCGACCGACTGCTTTGCAGCGGAAACCGACTTCAACGTCGGCGCAACCAACATCTGCCATCAGTCTGAAGCGCGCATACCACGATGGGCGGCTACGCAGCGATCGCGGCCTGTCGTGCGTCTGCAATTGACGTCCGCTTCTTGCCAGTGAACTGCCCTTCAACGCGGCTGCTCCGACTACCAGCGGGAAGAAAAGCTGGCCACAAAAACCGGGGCGATTCAGTTCGCCCTGTGCTGTTAGCCTTGCATGGTCGGCAGGGCCTCTGCCACGCCAACTCCGGCCATCGTGCCCAAAATTTTAGAAGTGAACTCACCATGACCAGCCCGCTGTACAACGCCTCCGTTCCCGTCATGCAGCAGATGCTGCGCGCCCTGTCCGACGTGCTCAAGAAGGCCGAAGACCAGGCGACGCAGAAAAATATCGATCCCAATGCGCTGCTGCAGGCGCGGCTGTTCCCTGACATGTTTCCGCTACTGCGTCAGGTACAGATCGCCGCAGACTTCTCCAAGGGCATTGCCTCCCGCCTGGCGGGTGCCGAGGTGCCGTCCTGGCCCGACACCGAGGTCAGCTTCGCCGACCTGCAAGCGTTGATCGCCAAAGCTTTGGCCCATATCGGCTCCTTCAAGCCTGAGCAATTCGATTCAAGCGAGAGCCGCGAGATCGTGTTGCGCCCCGGCACCCCCAAGGAAAAGAAGCTGACCGCAAGCGCATACCTTCTGCACTATGGACTGCCGCAGTTTTTCTTCCACGTGACCACCACCTATGCCATCTTGCGTCACAACGGCATGGAGATCGGCAAGCGCGACTACATGGGTGCCTACTGACCCAAGACAGACAGGCGTTCAGCCACTCTGGCCACTGCCGCTCGATAGCAACTAGAGCCTCCGCGTTCGACGTTGGTCTGCTGATGGCGGCTATGCAGCGGTTGCCGACGTCGCACTCGGCCCCCCCGATGTCTGCACAGAGGCCGATCTCCAACCGCCAGAGTTGCGCGAGACGCGGTCATCCGGACATGAGGCGAACGGGCAAGCTCTCGACTCTGTCCCCTTGAAGGCGCCGCACTAGCGCCTGGGCCTGCCTGCACTCGAACGCGGCGTTCAACGGCCGGCGTACGGCAGCGACGAGTGATGCACGACGATGCGCAGCTTGCCGGCACCGTCCTTCACGAAAGTCCAGGTCTTGTCGACCGTGGTGACCTTGCCGTCCGGGTCGGTGAACAGCACGTTACCCAGCGTGCTGGCCACGTCGCCGTGGATGAGCACGGCACTGTTGGCAATCTCGCATTTGGTCCAGCCCTTCAGGGCGAAGCCGGTGTCGTTGGGAAAGGCAGGGTTGCCGCCCACGAAGTACGCCAGCGCGCCGTCGCGAGCGGTGCGGAAGGTCTGCGGCGATGTCGTGAGCGTCGGCTTGAACAGCACTGCGCCCAGCTGGTAGGCGTAGGCGCTGTCGATGACCTTCTCGGCCAGCGCCCTGGCGGCCGGCTGCCCTGCGCTGGAATTCGCAGCGCTGATGTCGACCAGCGCCTTGCACCAGGCCTGCTGGGCCCCCAGGACTTCCGCTTCCGTGATGCTCCGGTCGACGACTTTCTCCTTGGCGGCGGCCGGCAAGATTGCCCCTGCGATCAGGAGGCTGGCGATGGCGCTGGGAATGAATTTTTTCATTTGGGTCTCCAATTGAAGTAGTTGGATACCGGAGCGGCCGGGTGGGTCGAGCCGAGACCCAAAGTGCATCAATACGACATGCACAAGGCATGATGCGCCGGCTGATTTGCTCTGAGTAAAAGATGCAAATGAAATGAATGGTTGTGCATTCGCGAGATAGCCAGGCGTGCAGGCCTGTCTCGCAACAGTCTGAAGCGGGTGCACACGAAGGACGGCGATGCAGCGGGTGCCGACATCTTCTGGCCTCGCGCGAATGAGTGCTATCGGCCAGAACCGGACCTTCGCTCACGCCGCCCAGTTCGCGAACACCCTAAGGTCACCAAGGGCCAACAATCGTCCGTTTTTTTGCGCCGGAACGATTCGGTCACAAGCAGACACTCAACATGGGACAGGTGTCGAACGAAAGCCATCCTCTCGGTCTGCACCAGAATTTCCCCCGATCTGCGAAGACCTCATCACATGCAACAACGTTTTCTGAATGCCTTGCTGGTTGCCCTCATCGCCAGCTTCGGCATCTCTGGCGATCCGGCACGCGCCCAGGCCCAAACGACGCCCAAGGTGCAGCCCGGCGAGGGGCGGCCTTACGAGATTGTCGACAGCGAGGTATGGGACGTGCCCGATCCGGTTTCAGGCCGCGGCTACCAAGTCTTCATTGCTTTGCCGCCGTCCTATGCGAAGCAGCCGCGGCAGCGCTACCCCGTGCTGTATGTGACTGACGCCGACTACGCTTTCCCGATCGTCCGGCAGTTGGGGCGCCGCCTGAACGTTGAAGGGCCTCAGATCGAGGAATTCATCCTCGTCGGTCTGTCTTACGCAAAGGGCGAGGACGGCGCGGTCAGCCGCCAGCGCGACTACACACCGACACCGAACGGCCCAAGCACCGCGCCAGCCAAGGCGGTCCACGGTCAGGCGCGCGCCTATCAAGAATATCTGCGCAACCAGGTAAAGCCGTTCATCGCCGCTCGCTACCGGGCCGACCCGGCCAGAGCAATCTTTCTCGGTCACTCCTACGGCGCCCTGCTTGGGATGCAGATCCTTTTCACCGAGCCCGGCTTGTTCAACGGCTATATCCTCGGCAGCCCATCTCTCTGGTACGACAAGCGACATGCCTTGAAGCTCGAAGCGAGCTACGCCAAACAGAACCGGGACCTGAAGGCGAATGTCTATCTTTATGTCGGCGCCTATGAGGCGCTGCGCAAAGGTGTTCGGCGCTACAACCAGACGGTAGACATGGTTGCCGACAACCAGGCGATGGAGACGACGCTACAGAGCAGAAAGTACCCAAGCTTGAAGCTGAAGTCAGCGGTCCTGAACGACGAGGACCATCTCACCGTCGCGCCGCGTGGCTTTACGCAGGGCATGAAGTATCTGCTCTCGGCGCACTGACAAATTGCAGCGAACAGACAACTCGTCAATTCTTTGTGAGTGCGTATGTAGGAAGGAGTGAAACTGCAGTCTCACACCCTCTTTCTGTGAATCAGCGGAAGCCCGGCTTCGGACAGAAGCAGTCATTCGGCGTCGCAACGCAGTCGCTTGCGAGTTGACCAGGAGAACTACGCCGCACTGACAGCCGGCAACGGGCTCGTCACCACCTCGACCCTTCGAGGTCCGCGGGCCATCTTCAAGCCGGAATCTCGCGCTCCAGCCGACATAGGAAAGATCGCGCCACTTTTACACCTCGGCAACGCGCACGCAGGTCGCCAGGCGCGTAGACGACGCATTCATCGCTCAGGGCCTCTTGCACTGATCAGATCGCGCACGGCAATGGCCATCACCAAAAGCGCCAAGCCGGCGGCGGTCAGGGTTGCCGCCGCGTAGAAGCTGATCAGGGCCCAGTAAAGGACAGGCTGCTCGACGGCAAGGATGTCAGGTCCTTTGCGATTGTTGAGCACCCCGGTGCGCACGCTTTCCACCACTTCGATCGCTCCAATAAGGCACCCCCAGCCGATCAACGTCGCGACGGCGAGGGCTGCCATCGACTGTAGCCACGGCCGTCGGCGGTTCGGGGCATTCGGACGGCCCGTCACGTGCTCACTGCGTTGGCAAACGTCGACCGATTCCCGAAGGAATGCCGAACTGTCACCTCACGCGTGCCCCACCCCGTGTCCTCGATGCCAGGACACGCATGGCCGCACTGCTTGGCTGCCATCCCGGCATGAAAGCCATCGATTCCGTTGCATGCAATGCGCAGAACTGCACCGCGGCAGGTGCCGCTGTGTTCGGCCAAGTGCTGCACACGGCCTTCGCGCGACACCTGGAGGTACGGTGGCAGCATAGGCCCAAAGCGATGTTGCTCCACAAGCGTTGTTTCCTTTTAGTTAATCTCATGTGCGCGGACTCATCAGACGCACGTTGTGCGTCTCCGGATTATCGAAGGGCCCATATTCACAATGAAGTACATGAATCGACACTGGGCCCCAACCGAAATCCGTAGGAATTTTTGATGGTGGGACGGGGATTCACACATCCTAAATGGGCCTTTTCCATTGCCTCGGGGGGTGTGTCAATCCATTCCAGCTCTAGCTTTCATGATCGCGCGAAATTGTCGAGAGCAGCGCCCTTTGCGATGGCAAGGCGACCGGCTGCAGTCGGCCAAGAGCGGAAGTTCGTCGGCGCCTCTCAGCTTTCCAGACGGGGCGCGCCTGCTTCCCGCCGCCTTCAATACAGTGAACCGAAAATGACGCCTGAAGAGAGCCAAGCCAATCAGTCGATTCTCGACGGCGTGGAAGCCGTCGGTGGCGGCTACGTATGGGACGCGGAGGTCTTTGCGGTCACTCTTATGGATGTATCTTTGGCGGACGATAAGGTCATTCCGCTTTGCGGTCTGCGAGGCATCCAGCAAATTGCGCTCGACGCCTCGCGGCTCTCCATTGCGACCATCGCGGCATTGGCAGGCATCACCGGGTTGCAGTCGCTTGTGCTCGCGCGACGCACCTTCACCGAGAGTCAGCGGAACGAGCTCAGTCGATTGGGGCCTCAGATTGTTGAGGTCGATGACTAGGGCTCGTTGCGGCCACAAGCAGCCACTCGGCGGGCTCATCGAATATGAAAATCGAAGATGGCCAGATCGAGTTCCGGCGCCGCCTCAAGGCTGCTGGCAAGAAGGCCACCGGCCTGATGCCCGGCACCAACGCAGGTTGGCGCAGGAGCAGAGACTATGCAGCTAGGCGATCACTTGACCTGAATTCTGGGCGAGAGCTTTGCCATCGGCGAGCTCGCCTCGCACGTCGGCATGCCAGCCAAATACCGCGCCATCGTGTCGATGTCCGTCTCTGAAAGGGTCGTGCCGTTGGTCGCACCGTATCCGGGCTATCGACCGAAAACTTCCAATCACTGCATGGCCAGGTCCAGACCCATCCAATTGCAAAATTCAAAGGTGAGGAAGAGCACGAGGAACGCAGAAGCGACGAACGCCCCGCCCACCTTGATGGATGTCAGTACCACTGCAGCTGTCTTTTGATTCTTGTCCTTCTGTCCCCGTTCGTAATGCCACTTGACGGCTAAATACATGCCCACGCTGAGCACGAGAACTTTGAAAATAACAAAAGAGATAGGGATTGAATTCATGATTGAAGGGATATCAATGGTGACAGACGGCGAAGTGCCCGAGTGCGGCGAGTAGCTCGATAGACCGATGAAGAAACGGAAATTCAATCAATCAATCAATCAATCAATCTAACGAAACGGTTGCGGTGAGCTAAATGGGCGTCCGCAAGGCGCGTCGAAAGGCACGCAAGACATGGGTCGAAAGGCGGAGCAGTCTGCCTGCACCACAGAAGCACTCTCATCGTGCTGTCGAGTGTTCATCTTCCAGGCTGATACGTACAGAACCAGATCAGCTGAAAATTTTCGTATCAGATGCAAGGAGGCCGATAGTCGCGCCGGGGCAGGCCGACGTCTGATATGACAATCTCGGGATCGGTCCAGAACGACCGTATCAGAAAGAGATGCCCATGAACCGCTACGAGAAGCTTGCCGACAACATCGCTCAGCGTATTCGCGCGGGTAGCCTGAAGGCGAACGATCGCCTTCCCTCCGTGCGCGAACTGAAGTCGCAAATGGGCATCAGTGCGTCCACCGTGTTCTCTGCTTACTACCTGCTGGAGGCGCAAGGGCTTGTCGAAGCTCGGCAGCGGTCGGGATACTTCGTTCGAGCGGGCGCGGAAATGCCGGCCAACGAACTCGCCGCCAGCGAGCCTGTCCTGCGGTCCATGTCGGTCGACGTCTCGTCGCTTGTCTTTCAGGTCCTTGCGCAGGCTCGCGAGCGCGATATGGTCCCGCTCGGCTCGGCCTTTCCGTCGCCAGAGTTGTTTCCCTTCGAGCAACTTGCCGCCGGCCTGACGCGAGCGCTCAAGCGGATGGATCCTTGGCAAACCGTCGAAGATTTGTCTCCAGGAAACGCCCAATTGCGCCATCAGATCTCCCTGCGTTACGGCAGCGTCGGGATGGATGTTCCTGCATCTGAACTGGTCATCACCAGCGGGGCGATGGAAGCCCTCAATCTTGCGCTCGAATCGGTGACGCAGCCAGGCGACCTCGTGGCGATCGAAACGCCAACCTTTTATGGTGCGTTGCAGGCACTGGAGCGGCGCGGTCTTCGCGCGGTCGAGGTTGAGACGCACCCGCGAACAGGCGTAGATCTCGACTCTCTTGCTCGCGTGATCGACCAGCATCCGGTGAAGGCCTGCTGGTTCATGCCGACCTTCCAGAATCCAATGGGCTGCACCATGAGCGACGCAGCCAAAGAGCAACTGGTCAGCATGCTCGCCACTCGCGCCATACCGCTGATCGAAGACGACGTGTACGGCGAGCTCGCGCATGGGGATCGGAGACCGCCGCCAGCCAAGGCCTGGGACCGGGCTGGCTGGGTGCTGCACTGCAGTTCTTTCTCGAAATCCCTGGCACCCGGATATCGCATCGGTTGGGTAGCGGGCGGTCGCTTTGCAGCCACTTTGGGTCGCAACAAGTTGATGAGCTCGCTGGCGACGGCACTCCCTTCGCAACTGGCGTTGCAGGAGTACCTGCAACACAAGAGTTTCGATCGTCACCTGCGCGCCCTGCGGCATTCGCTCAGCCGCCAGCAGGCTGCATGCTTGCGATTTATCGATCGATACTTTCCGACTGGAACGCGGGTCACGCGCCCCGAGGGTGGCTATTTCCTGTGGCTCGCGCTGCCAGAAGGTGTCGACTCGCTCGCACTGCACCAGGACGCTCTTCGGCTCGGCATAGGCGTAGCGCCGGGCCATCTGTTTTCAGCCGACCGCCGATACACCCGGCACCTGCGCATCAACTACGGGTATCTCGGCGACCCGCGCTTGGAAGGGGCTATCAGGAGTCTTGGAGATCTCGCCAACGCGCAGCTGAAATCTACAACTGGGAAATCGGAGCCAATCTTCGAGCAACGTTCGTCGAGACCCTAGTTAGCGTCAACGCAGGTCGAGGTCCGCCGCCTTCGACTGACTCTCAACGTCACGCGCGCCGCTTCTGTCCAGTCGCGGCTTAAAGAACCCGCAGCACCTCAAACTGCTGTCGGATTGGAGCGACCTGTATCGACACCTCATCACCCTCGCATTTGCCCAGCATTGCCCTGCCCAAAGGGGCTTCGCTGCTGATGACCTGAACAAGCTGAGTGCCGCTGACCAACGTCATGCTGCCCCCATCCGGGCCGAGAAAGAGCTGTTGCTGCTTGTCGTCGGAATCGACCAGGCAGACCAGCGCGCCGAGCCGTATTCCTATGCTGGCGTCGTAGGGACGCGGGCGGAATTGGCGCCAATTGGCCATCGCCTGGCGTATGGCTTCGGCGCGCCGAGCTTGGCCGGTAGCCAGGTAGGCGGCTTCGAGTCCCAATGTGTCGTATTTGTTTTCGGCGATGTTCTCTTCGTGAGTCGCCGTCTCATGGGCTGCCCGCACGGCCTGTTCGGCTTGCAGCAGGTCTTCGGCGAGCCGTTCCAGCACCTGCTGTTGCAGCAAGAATTTATCCATGACGAAAGGTCGGTATCTCGAACAAGCGGGGGGCGGGTTTTGATTATGAAGGGCTCCAGAAGCCTTCGACGCTTCTGTTGGCTGCAGGTTAACTTCAGCGATGGGCCCGAAGGCGATGGTCAGACGTCGTGACTGAAAGACAGCGCGCAGTCTGACGCGAACATTGAACGTACCGAGGGAAGTACCCGGTGGCCTGTGCACGCCCCGAAGGCCACAAAACCGAGGCCGTCAACGCCCCACAACAGCTAAGGAAACCCCCGATATATGAATGGTCATTGACCCCCTAGGATCGGGCGCTGCTCGCCTGTCAAGGTGTACGGATCGCGTCCCGGCGTCCGCCCGGTGACATGGCGCCTGCCTCAGCTGCCCTTTCCTTCGATGACAACTCCTCCCGAGTCCGGCCCCACGCTGGACGCCGCCAGCCCCCTCCCCCCCGACATCGAAGCCGCCGACGAACCGACCAAGGTTCCCCTCGCCATCGAAGACTGGCTCACGGTCCTCATCATGGGCGCGCTGGCGCTCATTACCTTCGCCAACGTCATCGTTCGCTACTTCACCGACTCGTCCTTTGCGTGGACGGAAGAGTTCTCGGTGTTCCTGATGATCATGCTGGCGCTGGTGGCCGGCTCGGCCGCCGTGGCGCGCGACCGGCACATCCGCATCGAGTACTTCTCTGAAAGCGGCTCCATGGCGCGGCGCAAGCGCCTTGCGCAGTTCGGCGCGCTGATGATCGCCATCTTGTTCGCGCTGATCGGCGCGCTCAGCATCCGCATGGTGTGGGACGACTACCGCTTCGAGGAAACCACGCCCGGCATCGGCCTGCCGGCCTGGTGGTATTCGATCTGGCTGCCCATCGTGTCGTTCGCCATCGCGGGGCGCGCCATCGGCCTCATGGTCCGCCGTGGCCGCAAGACGAACTACAAGTCTGACGACAACAGCAACAGCAGCAAGGGCGACACCAAGTGATCGCCACCCTGCTCTTCGTCGCCTTCGTGCTCATGATGCTGGTGGGCGTGCCCATCGGCGCCGCGCTCGGCCTGGCGGGCGCCGCCTGCATCGCGCTGGCCAACGCCGACGCCCAGTGGTTCGGCCTGCTGGCCGTGCCGCAGAACTTCTACGCCGGCCTGGGCAAGTACCCGCTGCTGGCGATTCCGATGTTCGTGCTGGTCGGCTCCATCTTCGACCGCTCGGGCGTGGCGCTGCGCCTCGTCAACTTTGCCATCGCCATCGTGGGCCGCGGCCCCGGCATGCTGCCGCTGGTGGCGATTGCCGTGGCGATGTTCCTGGGCGGCATCTCGGGCTCGGGCCCGGCCAACGCCGCCGCCGTGGGCGCGGTGATGATCGCGGCCATGAGCCGCGCCGGCTACCCGCCGGCCTTCTCGGCCAGCGTGGTGGGCGCCGCGGCGGCCACCGACATTCTGATTCCGCCCTCGGTCGCGTTCATCGTGTACTCGGTGCTGGTGCCCGGCGCCTCGGTGCCGGCGCTGTTCGCGGCCGGCATGATCCCCGGCGTGATGGCCGGCCTGGCGCTGATGATTCCGGCCGTGTGGCTGGCGCGCAAGCACAAGATGGGCGCGCTCGAATCGACGCTGCCGCGCCCGCCGTTCTGGAAGAGCTTTCGCGAAGCGATCTGGGGCCTGGCGGCGCCGGTGCTGATTCTGGGCGGCATGCGCGCAGGCTGGTTCACGCCCACCGAGGCGGCCGTGGTCGCCGTGTTCTACGGCCTGTTCGTGGGCATGTGCATCCACCGGACCATCAAGGTGCGCGACCTGTTCGTGATCTTGCGCGAGTCGGGCGAGCTGTCGGCGGTGATCCTGCTGGTGGTGTCGCTGGCGGGCATCTTCGCGTACTCGCTCTCGACGCTGGGCATCATCGATCCGGTGACGCAGGCCATCGTCAACTCCGGTTTGGGCGAGTACGGCATCCTGGCGCTGCTGATCCTGCTGCTCATCACCGTGGGCATGTTCCTGGACGGGGTGTCGATCTTCCTGATCTTCGTGCCGCTGCTGCTGCCCATCGTGCAGCACTACAAGTGGGACCCGGTGTGGTTCGGCGTGATCCTCACGCTGAAGGTCGCGCTGGGCCAGTTCACGCCGCCGCTGGCCGTCAACCTCATGGTCTCGTGCCGCATCGCCAAGGTGCGCATGGAAGAAACCGTGCAGTGGGTGGGCTGGATGCTGTTCTCGATGTTCGTGGTGATGGTGCTGGTGATCGCCTTCCCCGAACTCGCGCTCTGGCTGCCCCGCAAGCTGGGCTACTGATTTTTTCGTTCCATCGACCATCTACAAAGAGGAGACCTTCCATGAAATTCCGCCGCACCCTGCTCGGCCTTGCCGCTGTGGCCGCCACGCTCGGCCTGTTCTCGACCGGCGCGATGGCGCAGGCCGCCTACAAGCCCGAGTACAAGATGTCGCTGGTGCTGGGCCCGCCCACGCCGTGGGGCCAGGCCGGAAAGATCTGGGCCGACCTCGTGAAGGAGCGCACCCAGGGCCGCATCAACATCAAGCTGTACCCGGGCGTGTCGCTGATTCAAGGCGACCAGACGCGCGAGTTCAGCGCGCTGCGCCAGGGCGTGATCGACATGGCCGTGGGCTCGACCATCAACTGGTCGCCGCAAGTCAAGCAGCTCAACCTGTTCTCCATGCCCTTCCTGATGCCCGACTACGCGGCCATCGACGCGCTCACGCAGGGCGAAGTGGGCAAGGACATGTTCAAGACGCTCGACAAGGCCGGCGTGGTGCCGCTCGCCTGGGGCGAGAACGGCTTCCGCGAAATCACCAACTCGAAGCGCGCGATCAAGTCGCCGGCCGACATCAAGGGCATGAAGATCCGCGTGGTCGGCTCGCCGATCTACTCCGACATGCTCACCGCGCTGGGCGCCAACCCCACGCAGATGAGCTGGGCCGACGCGCAGCCTGCGCTCGCCAGCGGCGCGGTCGACGGCCAGGAGAACCCGCTGTTCCTGTTCACCGTGCTCAAGATGCACACGGTGGGCCAGAAGTTCGTGACCACCTGGGGCTACGTGGCCGACCCGCTGGTGTTCGTCGTGAACAAGGAAATCTGGGCCTCGTGGACGCCGGCCGACCAGGCCATCGTGCGCCAGGCCGCGCTCGACGCCGGCAAGCAGGAAATCGCCATCGCGCGCAAGGGCCTGGTCGAAGCCGACAAGCCCGTGCTGAAAGACATCGCAGCCATGGGCGTGACGGTGACCAACCTCACGCCGGCCGAGCGCGACGCCTTCGTGAAGGCCACGCGCCCGGTGTACGACAAGTGGAAGTCGACCGTCGGCGCCGACCTGGTGGCGAAGGCCGAGAAGGCCATCGCGGCCCGCGCGAAGTAAGCAGCCCCGCGTTCCTTTCTTCCCCGTGCATCGGGGTGACGGGTGGTGGTGACGATCGCGACAATGTCGCCATGCTGCATCCCACCACCCTGATCATCGACACGGACCCCGGCGCGGACGACATGATCGCGCTGCTGTTTGCCCTGGCGGCGCCCGAATCGCTGGCGATTCAGGCGCTGACCACGGTGGCAGGCAATGTTCCCCTGGCCAAGACCTCGCGCAATGCGCGCCTGGCCTGCGAATGGGCTGGACGGCCGGAGCTTCCGGTCTATGCGGGTGCCGAACGGCCGCTGCAGCGCACACCGATCTACGCCGCCAACATCCACGGCCGCGAAGGCCTCACGGGCGTGGCCGTGCACGACCCCGCCGTGCCGCTGGCCGAAGGCGGCGCCGTCGACTACCTCGTTCGCACGCTGCGCGCCGCACCCGATAACAGCGTGACGCTCGCCATGCTCGGCCCGCAGACCAACCTCGCGCTGGCGCTTGAGCAGGCGCCGGACATCGTGCGCGGCCTGCGCGAGCTGGTGCTCATGGCCGGCGCGCACTTCAACGGCGGCAACATCACGCCGGTGGCGGAGTTCAACGTGTTCGCCGACCCGCACGCGGCCGAGGCGGTGCTGCAATGCGGCGTGCCAATCACCATGCTGCCGCTGGACGTGACGCACAAGATCCTCACGAGCGACGCGCGCATCGCGCGGCTGCGCCAGCTGGGCAACCGCGCCGGCGCGATCGTCGCCGACATCCTCGACGCCTACGCGCCGCAGGAGATGGCGCACTACGGCATGCCCGGCGGGCCGGTGCACGACGCCACCGTCACGGCCTACCTGCTGCGGCCCGACCTGTTCCAGGGCCGACGCATCCACGTCGAAGTCGACAGCCGCGAAGGCATGGGCTTCGGCCAGACCGTGGCCGACTGGCACGGCAGCCTGAAGCGGCCGGCCAACGTGCAGTGGATCGTCGACGGCGATGCGCAGGGCTTCTTCGACCTGCTGACGGCGCACATCGCGCGGCTGCCCTGAACACGGCGCCCATGAAAAAAGCCACGCTGCGGACAGCGTGGCTTTGTGCTTTGAGCGGGCAGCGAATCAGTGCTGCAGGATCTTGTTCAGGAAATCCTTGGTGCGCGGCTGACGATTTTCCGGGTGGTTGAAGAACTCGTCCTTCGGGCAGTCTTCGAGGATCTTGCCGCCCACGTCGATGAAGATCACGCGGCTCGCGACCTTGCGGGCGAACGCCATTTCGTGCGTGACGACCATCATGGTCATGCCTTCCTTGGCGAGGGCCACCATCACGTCGAGCACTTCGCCGACCATCTCGGGGTCGAGCGCCGAGGTGGGTTCGTCGAACAGCATCACGATCGGGTCCATCGACAGCGCACGGGCGATGGCCACGCGCTGCTGCTGGCCGCCCGACAGCTGGCCCGGGAACTTGTCCTTGTGCGCCATCAGGCCCACGCGGTCGAGCATCTTCAGGCCACGCACCTTGGCTTCGTCGGGCGTGCGACCCAGCACCTTGATCTGCGCGATCGTGAGGTTCTCGGTCACCGACAGGTGCGGGAACAGCTCGAAGTGCTGGAACACCATGCCGACCTTGGAGCGCAGCTTGGGCAGGTTGGTCTTGGGGTCGTGCAGCGGAATGCCGTTGACGGTGATCTCGCCCTTCTGGAAGGGCTCGAGCGCGTTCACGGTCTTGATGAGCGTGGACTTGCCGGAACCCGACGGGCCGCACACCACCACCACGTCGCCCTTGGAGATGTTCACCGAGCAGTCGTTGAGCACCTGCACCGGGCCGTACCACTTGGAGACGTTCTTGATTTCAATCATTTTTTCGGACATTTGTTTCTCTCCGGTTCAGTTCAGCCACTCAATCAGCGAATGATGGCGATTTTCTTGTGCAGGCGTTTCACCAGCCAGGAAAGGGCGTAGCACATGACGAAGTACACGACCGCCGCGAGCAGGTAGGCCTCGATCGGACGACCGAAGTTCTTGCCCGCCGTTTCGAAGCCCTTGAGCATGTCGTAGGCGCCGATGGCGTAGACCAGCGAGGTGTCCTGGAACAGGATGATGGTCTGCGTGAGCAGCACCGGCAGCATGTTGCGGAAGGCCTGCGGCAGCACCACGAGGCGCATGTTCTGGCCGTAGGTCATGCCCACCGCCTGGCCCGCGTTCACCTGGCCGCGCGGGATCGACTGGATGCCCGCGCGCATGATCTCGCTGAAGTAGGCCGCCTCGAACGCCACGAAGGTGATCACCGCCGAGATTTCCGAGCGGTAGTTCGAGCCGAGCGAACCGAACATCGAATAGAACGACGCCGGCACCAGCAGGAAGAACCACAGGATCACCATCACCAGCGGGATGCTTCGCATGCCGTTGACGTAGATGGCCGCGGGCGTATCGAGCCACTTCTTGCCCGACAGGCGCATGAGCGCCAGGATCGTGCCGAAGATCACCCCGCCAATCGTGGCCACCACCGTCAGCATGATGCTGAAGTAGAAGCCCTTGATGACGAAGTTGCTGATGACGTCCCAGTTGTAGAAGGACAGGTCGAGATTCATCATGTCAGTGTCCTCCGCCGCCGGCGCTGGCCGAGACGATGAAGCCCGGCACGCGGGTCTTCTTCTCGATGAATGCCATGAGGCGGTTGATGATGAGCGCCGACACCACGTAGCACGCCGTCACCGCGAGGTAGACCTCGATGCCGCGCGAGGTTTCTTCCTGCGCCTGCATGGCGAACATGGTGAGTTCGGTGACCGACACGGCGAACGCGACGGACGAATTCTTGAAGATGTTCATCGTCTCGCTCGTGAGCGGCGGGATGATGATGCGGTACGCCATCGGCAGGATCACGTAGCGGTAGTACTGCGGCGTGGTGAAACCCACCGCCATGCCCGCGTAACGCTGGCCCTTGGGCAGCGCCTGGATGCCGGAGCGCACCTGCTCGGCGATACGCGCCGAAGTGAAGAAGCCCAGCGCCAGCACCACCAAGATGAAGCTCGGCACGCCCTTCATCACGGGGATGAGCGCCGGAATCACGTGGTACCAGAGGAAGATCTGAACCAGCAGCGGGATGTTGCGAAAGAGCTCCACCCATGCATTGCCGAAGCGCACGAGCCACGGACTGTCGGGCAGCGTGCGAATGATGCCGACCAGCGAGCCGAGCACCAGCGCGACGATCAGCGCCAGCAGCGCGACCGACACCGTCCAGCCCCAGGCCGAGAGCATCCATTGCAGGTAGCTCGGATATTCCCCCCCGGGGTCTTGCAGAAAGACCTGCCAATCCCAGTTTCCCATGTGTGTTTACTCCTTCAGCTTCTTTTCGAAAAACCGCCCCTTGAAAAGAAACGCCCACCGTGAAAGGTGGGCGTCCATTCACGCAGCGACGCGCGCTTATTCCTTGGTGACGTACTCTTCAGCCGGCTTGTCGTTCGGGTTGGCCCACGCGTTCTTGGTGGCTTCGCCCAGCGGCAGGTTGATGGTCACGTTGGCCGGGGGAATCGGCTTGAGGAACCACTTGTCATACAGCTTGGTCAGCTCGCCCGACTTGGCCTGTGCCTTGATGCTGTCGTCCACGGCCTTCTTGAAAGCCGGGTCGTCCTTGCGGATCATGATGGCGATGGGTTCCACGGCCAGCACGTCGTTCAGGATCTTGTAGTCCTTGGGCGACTTCGACTTGGCGGCCAGGGCAGCCAGGATCGAGCCGTCCATCACGAAGGCGTCGGCACGGCCGGTTTCCAGCAGCAGGAAGCTGTCGGAGTGGTCCTTGCCGTAGACCTCCTTGAAGGTCAGGTTCTCGGCGCGCTTTTGCTTGCGCACGGTCTGCAGCGGCGTGGTGCCGGTGGTGGTGGCAACCGTCTTGTCCTTCAGGTCGGCCAGCGAGTTGATGCCCGAGTTGGCCTTGACGACGATCTTGGTTTCTTCGACGTAGGTGGTCACGCCGAAGGCCACGTCCTTCTGGCGGGTGGCGTTGTTGGTGGTCGAGCCGCACTCGATGTCCACGGTGCCGTTCTGCACCAGGGGGATGCGGTTCTGCGAGGTCACGGGCTGGTACTTGACTTCGAGCTTCTTGCCAGCGGCCTTCTCCAGGTCCTTGATGATGTTGGCGCAGACGTCGTAGTGGAAGCCGGTGTACTGGCCATTGCCGAGCGTGTACGAAAGGCCGGAGGACTCACGCACGCCTTCGGTGATGGTGCCCGAGGCCTTGATCTTGGCCAGGGTGTCATTGGCCTGTGCAAAGGCGCCGCTGGTGGCGAGCGCTGCGACAGCCAATGCCAATACTTGTTTTTTCATACGAAAAGCTCCTGAGGGTGACTGAAACAAATAGAACGAAATTCTAGACACTCGTATTTTGCGGGATACCCGGACCAACCCGGTGCATCCCACGGGCATCGCCGCCCGCCTCGCACCGGCCGCGCCCATCGAGGCGCCAGCCTGGTGCAATCCAGACATTTCGCATTGTCTGACTTTCACTAAGCAGCCTTTGTGCCCGGCATTCGGGCGGCTGTGTGTGGCGCAAGCAGCGTACCGGCGATCCCCGGCGTGCAGCGGCCGAAAAAAACTGCCGCGACTGTAGTGGCGCCGGGCCCCAACTGCCAATGCTGATTGCGGGGAGCGGTATGCGTGGTGCTTATAGATTGTGCAGTGCACAAATCCAACTGCCATTCACGGTCGTTCAATGCGGCGGCTGGGTTCCGACCAGGTACGACCACAGGGCGTCGGCCGTGCGCTTGGGCTGCATGCTTTCCGACAGCCCGGCCCGCGCGGCCGAACGGCTGGCGCCGGCCTTCACCGGAACCGGCGCGCTGGGCCGCTCGCGGTAGGCGCGGATTTCCATCTTGGCTTCGAGGCTGTCGATCTCGGGCGGCAGCGCGCTCACGAGCTTGCGCGCCTTGATCTCCTTGCGCACCGCGCTCTGCGGCAGGAAGGCGATGCCGTGACCTTCGAGCGCCATCACCTTCAGGCCTTCGGCCATGTCGGTCTCGTAGACGCGGTCGAGGTGGATGGCGGTGCCCGACTCTTTCAGCAGCTGGTCGACCACGCGCCCGAGGTACGCGCCCGGCGCGTAGCCCAGATAAGGCAGCGGCTGGCCCGGACGGCCCGGCAGCCGGTAGCGTGGCGCACCGTCGGCATCGGCCTTGACCCAGGGGGCGACGGTTTCCTCGCCGAGGCTGACCATCTCGTACTTGTTGGCATCGAGCTGCAGCGGCTGCGAAGGGTGGTGGTAGGCGATGAGCAGGTCGCAGCTGCCCTCGACCAGCCGCAGCACCGCGTCATGCACGTTGAGCGCGATGAGGCGGCTCTTGATGGGCCCGAAGTGCTCGCGCAGGCTGGTGACCCACGACGGAAAGAAGGTGAAGGCCAGCGTGTGCGGCACGGCGATCTCGATCACGTCTTGCCCCGCGGCCGAATGCCCGCGCAGCATGGCGCGCGTGCTCTGCAGCGACTGCAGCATCTCGATGGCCTGGCTGTACAGCGTCTGGCCCGCGGGCGTGAGGCGCGTGGGGTACGAGCTGCGGTCGACCAGATCGGTGCCGGCCCATCCTTCGAGCGCCTGGATGCGCCGCGAGAACGCCGGCTGTGTCACGTGCCTCAACTGGGCCGAGCGGCTGAAGCTGCGGGTTTCCGCCAAGCTGATGAAGTCTTCAAGCCACTTTGTTTCCATACGCGGCGATTATGCGAGCGCCGCGCCATACTGGGCGCCCCCTCCTTTTCCCGCATGCGCCATGCCTTTCGCCGACCTGCCTGACCTCAGCGCCACCGAACTTTCGCGCCGCATCGCGGCCCGCGACGTGTCCTGCCGCGAGGTGATGCAGGCATCGCTCGCCCGCATCGACGCGCTCAATCCGCAGTTCAACGCCATCGTCTCCCTGCGCGACCCGGGCCAGTTGCTGGCCGAGGCCGACGAACGCGACGCCGAGCTGGCGCGCGGCGAACGGCGCGGCTGGATGCACGGCTTTCCGCTGGCCGTGAAAGACCTGAGCCACGCCGCCGGCCTGCCGACCTCGATGGGCTCGCCGCTGTCGCCGCGCTCGCCCGCGCGCACCGACAGCCTGCACGTCGCGCGCATGCGCGCGGCCGGCGCCGTCGTCATCGGCAAGACCAACACGCCCGAGTTCGGGCTCGGCTCGCACACCTACAACACGGTGTTCGGCACCACGCGCAACGCCTACGCACCCGACCGCAGCGCGGGCGGCAGCAGCGGCGGCGCGGCCGTCGCGCTGGCCCTGGGCATGCTGCCCGTGGCCGACGGCAGCGACATGATGGGATCGCTGCGCAACCCCGCCGCCTTCAACAACGTGATCGGCATGCGCCCCTCGCGCGGTCGCGTGCCCGGCGACCCGGAGCAGGAACTCTTCTTCCAGCAGCTGGGCTGCGAAGGCCCGATGGCGCGCACGGTGGAAGACGCCGCGCGGCTGCTCGCCGTGCAGGCGGGTTTCGACACGCGCGTGCCGCTGTCGTCACCGCACGCCCTGCCCTCGCCCGACGACATCACGCTCGATGGCGACGGCAAGGGGCTGCGCATCGGCTGGCTCGGCAGCGTGTGGCCCGAGTTGCCGCTCGCACCGGGCGTGCGCGAACTCGGCGAACAGGCGCTCGACACCTTCCGCACCATCGGCTGCGAGGTCGAGCCCTGCACGCTCGACGTGCCGCGCGAGCACAACTGGAGCGCGTGGCTGCGCCTGCGCCAACTGCTGGTGGGCGGCAAGCTTGGCGCCTATGTCAGCGACCCGAAGCTGTTCGCCCAGCTCAAGCCCGAGGCGCAGTGGGAGATCGAGCAAAGCCGCCACCTCGACGCCGCCTCGCTGTACCAGGCCTCGCTCTACCGCTCGAACGTGTACCGCGCGTTCCTGAAGCTCTTCGAGCGCTTCGACTTCGTGCTCGCGCCGACCGCGCAGGTGTTCCCGTTCGACGCCGACCTGCACTGGCCGGCCGAGGTGAACGGCGTGAAGAGCGACACCTACCACCGCTGGATGGAGATCGTCACGCCCTTCACGCTCGCCGGCCTGCCCACGCTCAACGTGCGCGCGGGATTCGGAGACGGCGGGCTGCCGATGGGGCTGCAGCTGGCGGGGCCGATCCATGCGGACCTCGAGGTGCTGCGGCTCGGGCATGCCTATGACCAGGCCTGCGGCTGGGCGTCTCACCGCCCCTCTGCATTGGATTGACTCCCTCCCCTCCCGGGGCAGGGCGGGGGTGGGGGCACGCGGCACATCCATCGGGCGCTCTGCCCGCCCCCATCCCAGCCTTCCCTCAGAGGGGGAAGGAGCAAGACCCAAGCCTGCGGATGGGGCGCGCGGCGCCCGCCGGTTTTGGGTTGACTCCCTCCCCTCCCGGGGGAGGGCGGGGGTGGGGGCACGCGGCGCATCCATCGGGCGCTCTGCCCGCCCCCATCCCAGCCTTCCCCCAGAGGGGGAAGGAGCAAAA